>JAWCLV010000004.1:0-67146 GCA_038850515.1 Bathyarchaeia archaeon | reverse complement strand
TGCCGAGAATCGATCGCCCTATCTAGATCGGTTCTCTCGGAGTCGAAGATTATCTATGAATGGGCGAAAAGAATCGATCCTTTTTTACGTCTCTCCTCATGGAAATGATGCTTGGTCTGGGAGATTGCCAGACCCAAACGAGCTTCAAACGGACGGGCCCTTCGCAACGCTTCACCAAGCCATAGAAGCCATCCGCCAATTGAAGCTTCGGAACGGGGGAAAGCTTAAGCAGCCTGTCACAGTCCTCATCAGGGGTGGCACTTACTTTTTAACAAAACCCTTAATCCTCACCCCAGAAGACTCCGGTACGATCGAATGCCCCATCTCCTTCGAGGCGTATCCAGGCGAGAAGCCCATCATCAGCGGCGGGATGAGAATCTTAGGTTGGAAGCCCATCTTTGCGGATGAAAGGAAACTATGGGTGACTGAAATCCCAGAGGTCCGTGGAGGCGAATGGTTCTTCCGGAATCTTTGGGTCAATGGGCATCGTTGCATCCGCGCCCGCCATCCCAACAAAGGTTACCTAGGCATAGCCGAGGTACCCGATGTAACTTCGCATTCCCCATGGAATGAGGGACAAACTCGCTTCCGATATAGGGAGAAGGATTTGAAGGCATGGAGCACCATTGGTGAAGGGGAAGTCGTAGTCATGAATCGATGGGTGGAATCCCGCCTACCCATAACCGGCTTGGACGAAAGGGAGCGCCTCATATCCTTTGGTAAAAGAAGCGTCTTCCGCCTCGATCCAGGAGACCTTTACTACGTGGAGCATGTCTTGGAACTACTGGACGCTCCCGGAGAGTGGTTTTTGGATCGTGGAAAAGGCACGCTTTACTATATGCCCCTCCCCGGCGAGAATATGGAGGAATCTGAGGCCATCGCTCCCATGCTAGCCGAAATCCTTAAGTTGAAGGGGAAGCCTGAGGAAGGTCGATTCGTAGAGCATCTTTCCTTTCGAGGCTTAACCTTCGCCCATACGGAGTGGTATTATCCCAAGGACTTTCAAGCCCCATGGCCCAAGCCCGATGTAGGCGGTTTTCCCCAAGCAGCCATAGGTGTCCCAGGGGCTGTTTATGGGGAAGGCATCCGTTTCTGCCAATTTGAGGGCTGCACCTTCTCTCATCTGGGTAACTATGCCTTGGAACTGGCCATGGGCTGCCAGCATAATCGCATCGTAGGTTGTGAGCTTTTCGATCTGGGGGCAGGTGGCATTAAGATCGGAGAGCCTGCCATCCGCGATGATAAAGCCGAACAAACCTATGGAAATGAAGTCTCTGGATGCCACATCTACCATGGCGGTCGCTTTTTCCATAGTGCCGTCGGCATCTATATCGGACAAAGCTATGGGAACCGAATCTTCCGCAACCACATCCACGACTTTTATTACACGGGCATCTCCATAGGATGGACCTGGGGCTATGGTAAATCCCTAGCCAGGGAAAACCTCGTAGAGTTGAATCACGTTCATCATATCGGCATCCTTTCGAATGGTGATGGACCTATCTTAAGCGACATGGGCGCCATCTACACCCTAGGCATCCAGCCAGGAACTACCATACGTTTCAACAGATTCCATGATATTGCGGGTCTTCGATATGGAGGTTGGGGAATATACTTAGATGAAGGAAGTACAAATATTGTCGCCGAAGGGAACATCGTCTATCGAACGACTCATGGTGGCTTCCACCAACATTACGGGAAGGAAAACATCATCCGAAACAACATTTTCGCCTTTGGAAGATACGCCCAAATTCAAAGATCACGCCAAGAACAGCACATAAGCTTCTCCTTCGAGGGCAACATTGTTTACTGGAGGGAGGGTCCCTTGCTATCGGGTAACATAAGCGACTTCAACTTCTTCTTCGATCGTAACCTTTATTGGAGGGAAGGCGGCGGAGAAATCCTTTTTGGAAACCTCTCTTGGAAAGAATGGCAGGAGAAGGGGATGGATAAAAACTCCATGATAGCGGATCCCCTTTTTGTAGCTCCCGATAAAGGCGATTTTAGCTTAAAGCCCAAATCCCCAGCCTTTAAGCTAGGCTTTCAACCTATCGATATCGGCTAGTTTGAGTCCATGCCTTCGGATCCAAGGCTCCATTTTCAGAAGCCCATCGATCTAAGAAAGGCTAATGCTATCAACGAATGCCCAATAGGACTTGGGTGAACGCCATCATTGTTGGTCCATCGGCAATCTGGTCGCTTTTTCACAGCGTTTTGGAAGGCCTCATCCGTTTTTACAAGGATAGCTTCATACTCCCTCGCTAAACTATGGATAATCTGGTTATAGGGGGAAACATTAAACCCTCTTTTCGCGGCATCTTCCGAAGCCACGTAGAAAATTTCAAACATGATAATTTTAGCCCTTGTTTCCCGTTTTGTTCTATCGAGAATTTCCCGATACATTTGCTCAAAATCCTTTAAAAGGCTTCCTAGATCCCTCTTCAAGGACTGATTTCGTGCAACGTCGTTTATGCCAATGAATATCGAGATCCAATCAGGTTTTTCGTTTACAACATCCTCGCTCCATCTTTTCACAAGCCCTTCAACAGTATCGCCGCCTATGCCCTTATTCACCCATACGATGCGCCTTTCTGGATACTGGGCCGTTGCAAGATTATGGGCGATGTAAACATAGCCGTTTCCAAGGGGTGGGAATTCCTTTCTCCTTCCGCAGTCAGTAATGCTATCGCCTATAAAAACGATCTTTTCATAAGACTTTAACATGAAGCCTTCCGTTTCCCTCTGCCTCCTTACCAGCTTGAACCGAGTAGGTGATATGGATTAAGCTTTTAAGACTTAATCCTTTTTCAAAGGTCGACCTTGTAAGCAAGTCTCAACAGTTTCTATGCACGCCCATCCCGGGTGCTTGGCATGGTTCCCCCTCATAAGAAAGGCTATATCGTAGCCTCAAAGGAGAATATCCCATCCTTCGTTCATAGTATGGGCGCAAGGAATTACAGAAGATGGAGGCTATCAGAGTTTTACTCAAAGAAATTCTGGCATGATAAGTTAAGATGAGATGAAGTGAAGCAAAGAAAAGAAACCTTGCCAAATGACATTAGATTGAAAATCCGCAAGCTTGTAGAAATACGCATACTTATAGAAGATATGAGGCTATCTTGGGCGACATAAGCCCTATGGAATGGAGAAACCTTTCCCCCTAAAGGTTCCTCAGGGTAATCCCTATCGCCCTCATATTCTCAGGCGGCGTGGCTCCATACTCGAAGAACCAGAAGCCATCGGCCCCAGCTTTGGCACAGTTCTTTATGGCCATCTCCACATGCCATGGTTGGGCATAGGTTGCGCAGGGCGCATTCCCGCTAGTTCCTATGCCTGAGTAGATCTTTGTATTCTCGCCCACCTCAGCCTTAGCCTTAAGGGTCTCATAATAATCCCATTCGGCAGAGATGCCTTGAGCCTCGAAGAGGTCGAACCTATCAGGGGCTTCAATGCCCAATAGCCTGCTCTTATGCTCAAGGATCTCGCCCTCGGGTATAATGCCATGAAGGGTTTTCCATCGAAGCCTTAGCTCAGGAACGGTCCAATACCCCATCCTTCCGATATAGATCATGGGTCTAGCGGCATCTAGATACGCGCTTAGCTGGGCATAGTCCTGACCGGCAATCCAAGCCGTCGTAGGATAGAAAAGGTCCGCGTGAACCTCAACCTTCGGATTAACATCCTTTACGGCATCCCTTATCTCCTTAACGACCTCCGTGACGGTCTCAGTTCTAAAGCGCAGCCACTCGATGAGGCTCGGGTACTTGATGAAGAACCTAACGAGGTCGTATATCCCTCGGAGGGAAGCCGTAGTCCTTCGGAAGGTTTCAGGGGTCTGTTGCTTCGATTCCTCGGCTACGGCTGCCACGTCCCTCCTAATGCTTTTCCAGTCCAAGCCCTTCTTCTCGGCAGCTTCCTTGCAGTAATCGCAGAAGCACTCGTAGGAGGCGAAGGTAAGGGTTGGAAGGTAGCTGCCAACACCTCCTGTAAGACCCTGTCCCGCCGGATAGCGTATGTAATCCATATCGATGCCTTGGATCTCGTAGTTCTCCACCATATCCGCATAGAGCCTTGCCAAGTAATTCCGCATATCAGGATTGTTGGGACATACGAAGGTGCTTCCCCTGCCTCCAAAAACATCGACCGTAGTGGCTCCCGGAAAGCTTCTAGCAAAAGGCTCATTGTTGAAGCAGACAAGCCATGGAACAACAGCCATATCTCTCTCCTTAGCCGCCCTTACAAACTCGCCGAGGATGTCCCTTCCTTCGATGGATTGCTTGCCTAAAGCCCTCGCCTGAACGGCTCTAAACCTAAGGCTACTATAGTCCCTTCGGGGTTTGAAGAGGACGCCCTCAAGGCTTCCCCCTCCTACGATGGGCGATACGGCATTGATACCGTTCTCCCTCATCCTTTCTAGGATCGTTCCAGCATCCTCTAGAAAGGAGGAACACCACATTCCAACAAAGCGCCGAGAAGCCATACCCGATCCCTTAAGGCAAAGGTTTGGGTCTGGAAACTTAAGTGTTAATGGGAAATGATTCCCTACACTCTTTAGAGAATGGATAAGCCTTCGAAGCCTTATGGACCAGACAGGCTCGCAGATCTAAAAACCATTTTTCGGGGAAGTAAAACCTCTAAAGCCTATCGTAGTGTTCATTCATTGGTCTATGAAAAGAAATTCCTCAGTTTATTAGGATCTATTCCATCAGGCTAATGCTAGAGAAGGCTGGAAATTGCGTATCCAAATCCAACCCTTATCCGCGTCTTTATTGGCGATAGACCTCCGCCAAAGCCAGCCCTAAGGCTTCTGAAGGCTTCCAAGATCTTTTCAATCCTGGGATTTCTAGCCTCGAACCCCGAATCAAACTCAAGATTCAGGACCGTGTAGGCATCACCTACGCATTCAGCATAGTGGGCATCGCTTCCTCCAATACCCGGTACCCCCAGCCCTTCAGCGATTCTTAGCCCTTTAGGAACGAAGTATCCATAGATCGGATAGGAGGCGTTCAAGGCTTCCACGGCATCGGGCCTGCAACGACTCCACCTTTCCATATGAAGCCTTCCAACTGCAGGATGGGCAAGAATCGCCAGACCTCCAAGATCCCTCACCCATTCCAGAAGATCCTCATAGGGTATAATGGAAGACATATAACCAGATCCTTTCGGAAGGGTCTCCAAGCCTAGGACTACGATATGCCCAGCATCCGTATGAACCTCGTAGCCCGGAAGGACGAAGGGCCTTTTGCCCCTACAAGATTTGGCTTCGAGGAATCCCCCAAGGGTTTCGTGATCCGTGATGGCCAGACCATCCAAACCCTTCTTCCTAGCGATCTCTAGGACCTCTATAACCGTCCCCCTTCCATCTGAATGGATAGTATGGACGTGGAAGTCTACCTTGAGCAAGGGAACCTTCGCCATCATGAGTATTCTGGAAGGCCCTTATTAACCGCGCCATTAGTAAGCCTTAGGATAGGGATGTTTTTATAGCCAATAAACTTCCCATGGCAGGTGAGGAATAGGAAAGGAGGTAAAAAGCGGGCTTTCCTATCCATTCGAACTATCTTGGCGCTCCCCCTCAAAGCGAAGCTTTAATTAAGTCGCCCGATTCAACTTCTCTAGAAAATGTTCCAAAAAGGATCCTTGATTTCGCGCCAATTAGCACCATGGTATCATTCCCCATCAAGAATGCCGTGCCTTTGCAAGTGCTGGTGAATCGAAAGATGCCCCTTGAGGAAGCTGATATCATAAGGAGAAGGGCCGAGGCTTTTTTAAAAAATGCTGCTTCCTTGCTCAAGGACGGCGATTGGGATCTAGCAGTTTTCAGCTTAGAGCAGTATTGCCAGCTTATTCTGAAGTATAAGCTTTTGATAAAGGTAGGCTCTTATCCTAGGACCCATTCTCTAAGGAGGCTTATAAGGGAACTTGCGGGGCTTTACCCCCACCTACTTTCCTTGGTCGATGATGAGGAGAGGCTACATTACATAGCCAGGCTTGAGGAAGCCTACATAGCCTCTAGATACCTTCCATACAGTTATGAGGAGAGGGAGGCATTAAGCCTCCACAGGTTCGTGATCGATACCTTCAAGAAGCTTATGGATGAGCTCTCATGAATCCTAAAAATCTGACGAAAAACTATGAAGAGGTGGCAAGAAAAGTTAAGGGAATAGTGCTCTCCATGGATCCGAGGGCCAGGGTCTACGTTTTCGGCTCAGTCGTGAGGGGCGAAGCTACGGCGATGAGCGACATAGACATCCTAATAGTCACTGAGGCAATCGAGCGAAAGTATGAAATGATGGTCAAAGTCTATAAGGCTGTGGAGGAGCCTGTGGAACTCCATATCGCCACGAAGGGGCTTCTGGAAAGATGGTACATGCGTTTCATACCGAAGGAGGAGCTCATTGAAGTATAATTAAATTATTTTCTTAATTCTCTTTTTTAGAAATGAATATTAATATCATAAGAATTATCTTAAATTAGGCATCGCTATCCCTTGAAAAATTTGTTTACTTCCATGAAATACAAGGAAGCGTTCTAATCGCCAACCTCATCAAGAAAAATGTTCCGAATATTTCTAATGTTTACAATAATATGCTTAATAGAGTAGAAGCGTCCACTCTTTAAGTTTCCCTGTGAGGGGATCCACTCGCAATCCTAAGATTTCTAGGGTTGTTACACCAATGAGCACTTTATCTATGACATCTGATATCAGTACTGGCACGACCTCACTTCTCCCCTCAAGCTCAATCCATACCCTTGAGCGCTCAAGCTCTAATCTTCCTGCTCCAGTCTCCACAACTGATCTTCCAGTCGCCTTTATTTTGAGATCCATAGCCAACTTGCGGGGTATAATCATGAGCGTAGCGCCAGTATCTACTAAGGCATCAACCTCGATAAGCTTGTTGCAGTCCTCGTCGCCTATCTTCGTCTTAACCCAGACATGACCCAAGGTAACATCCCGCCCCTTATTCAGCTTGAATTCCATGATGTTTAAATGTTCACCTAAGCCTTTTTCTAGCCTTCCCAGTACCCATAGAAATTCGATCATCTTCCCAACTCAAAGATGACACGGAGTAACATGTCGCTTGAAGGAGGCTTTTTCCGTCCTGAACAATGGTTATGAGAACTTAAGCCCTAAACATCCATGACTAAATATGGAAAAGTAATACACAGATTCACGGTACCTGAACAACCTCCGACAACTTAGAGTTTCCACTTATCGAACCTTCTTTCCCCGAAATGGATTCTCTTTAAGTCTCTTAAGGAGAGGCATCGCTTCTATCTCCTCCTCGGAGAGTTTTTCCCAGATGATTCCCCTCGGTCTCCTCCTAGGACCCGTAGTCCTGATTGTCCTTTCGGGCGTCGCTATATAGTCCACGGAGAAGTCATGCTCCTCGAGGGGGATATCATAGACTATCTGGAGCTCATGGACAGATGTCGCTATGGGAGTTTCATCCCCGACTAGGTCGAGCTCCCTTAGAATCGCATACTCGAGCTCGCTGTAGCCTCCTCCCTTCCCGATCCTTTCACCCTTCAATGTGACAGCTACAGAGCCACAGACTATAAAATCAACGCTAGGAAGATCTTCAAGATCAGCCCTTACGCCCAGATGGAAGGCGCCAGAGATGGTCGCAGCCTTGATAAAAAGGCTCCTAGGGATTCTCTCAGGCTTCAAAACAAGGAATCCTTCCCTCAACCTCGGAGATGGCATCACCAAGACCTTCCTAGCCTCCAAAACGCCCCTCCTGACTTCCATCTGAGGAGAATCTGGGTTCACCTTCACAACCCTAGCTTTTATGAACTCCTCCATCTCGAGGATCCTTCTAGCAGCCTTTTCAGCCCCCAAGAAGTTCGGGATTCTTCCGTATGGGGGCATTGGGAATTTTGCCACTCCCCTCTCCTCGAGGAGACTCCAGACCCTCGCCCTTAGCGCCCTCTTTTTCTCGGATATGGAGATCATCCCTTTATCCCCCTTTGTCCATGAGCTAGATTCCTTTGGCCTTTGTTCTTTGAGGAGAAAAGGCAAATTCTGAAGCCATAGGTGGAGTCGCCTTGGCAGGGCAGTGGAGCATATAGGAAGCCCAGCTATACTAAGTATGGTGGCGAAGCCTATAATAGACATTATGGTTGTAGTCGCGTTTCTCGGAAGTCTGACTTATGCATCATTCTCTTCGGAGCCCTAGGATACTTGGATGCGAGCCCGTGAGCTCCATTCCCCGGGGCCGGATAAAAGAAAGAGATGGGTATTACCGTCTTGGGATAAGGATCCATAATGTCCGCTATCACATCAAGCTTGCAAGATATGGAAGATTCTGAGATGCCGAAAGAAAATGCCAAACTGAAAAAGAGGAATGGCTATACGAATGGGAAATATTTTTATCAAGGAACCGTATCCATGGCGAGAATTTCAGCCCAGATTAGGTGAGCCAATCGAGACCAAGGCTGAAAGCTTTCAAGACGGGCGATAAGGAAAGATGTTTTCACCCTTTTTATCCCTTCTATCCTCGGAAAAGTGTAAAGTTAAGGAATCTATGTCTGTTAGGGAAGCTTTGACCTCCAGTAAGGATAGAAAGGCGCATCCAGCCTAAATGCTAAGGCTAACTTTATTTAAACACGATCAAGAATCCCTTTAGGGTGAGGGACCTGTTAAAGACTAATTCTGAAAGAGGAGCAATGAAAGACCATGCAAAGCGCCTTCACAAGGAATCCATAGTAGTCGATACCCATTCTGACACCATCCTTGAGCTTTGGCTCCATCCTGGCGTCGACTTTTCAAAGAGGAATGAGGAAGTCTTTGACATGGATCTTCCAAGGTTGATGGAGGGTGGAGTTACCTGCCAAATGATGGCGATTTGCAACGCCGATTCACCAGCAAGCGTGGCTTTAAGGCGCCCCGAAAGGGCAGTCTCCCTTCCACGCATGCGTAAAGGTGACAACCTCCTCGGCCTTTCCGCGGCTTTAGACTGTATAGAACTCGTGTATCGCGAAATCGAGAAGAGCCCGGATAAGCTGACTTTGGCTAGGAAGGCCGAAGATGTACGTAAAGCTAAGGAAGAAGGGAAGGTTGCCCTCATGATGAGCATTGAATCAAGGTTACCTAGCGGAGCCACCTTGGATACTCTAAGGATCCTCCATCGCCTCGGATTGCGCTGCGTGGCCCTTTCTGGCTACGAGAACCGTAAGTCCGATACGATAGGAGGTCCCTTAGATCCCTTTGCCTTCGACCTCATCGATGAGATGGGAAGGCTTGGAATGCTTGTAGACGTTTCCCACCTTCTTGAGGAGGGTTTCTGGCAGGTAGCTAAGGCGGCTAAGGGGCCCTTCATCGATACCCATGGAAACGCCTATTCCCTTTGTCCCCATCCGAGGAATTTGAAGGACGATCAGCTGAAAGCCTTGGCCGAAGCGGGGGGCGTAATAGGTGTTATGAGCTACAAGCCCTTTATAGATGCCCAAGCTCCTAGCCTTTCGAGGCTGCTCGATCATATAGACTATATCGTAGGTCTCGTAGGCATAGACTATGTAGGCTTGGGGATGGACTTTGACGGAATGGGAGGGGCTAAGGCGAATGCCGTCCTTAAAGACGTGGCCGATATGCCCCTAATAACTGAGGGTCTCCTAGAAAGGGGCTACTCGAAAAGGGAGGTTAAAAAGATCCTTGGGGAGAACTATATGCGGGTCTTCGATGCCGTTCTTCGCTAATAGCACCTCGAATTGAATGAATTCAAGGAAGGATTTTTCTTCATTACCCCTTTAGGAGAAACCTATCGGAGCGTATTTAAGCGCCTAGGACGCTATGAAGCCCGATGATAAGCTTTCCTAATGTTTCAGATTTATCGATCTATGATCGCATAGGCCCTAGGATAAAAAGCCAGGGGCTTTCAGCATTCAGAAGTCGATTTATCGATGGGGAACCCCTATACATCTCTATCTGCAAAGATGCATTTTATCCTAGTATCTTCTTGGGATTCTCCTTGGGATCCGATCCCTTCTCATCGTAGGCTCATCTCTAATTTTGGTAAGTCTTTTATCGATTAAATCGATTAGTATTTTTCGGAGAATCTTATGGATGCGGGTTCCATACAGCATAAAGTCCAAAGTATCCTTGGGAAGATGACCCTTGAGGAGAAGATAGCCCAGCTAGGTTCGGTTCCAGCATCCGAGCTTCTAGAGGATGGAAGATTTTCAAGAGAAAAAGCCCAAAATACTATTAGCGTAGGTATTGGACAGATAACCCGCTTGGCAGGTAGCCCCGCCTCTCCTAAAGAGCCTTCTAAAGTAGCCGAGGTAGCCAACGATATCCAGAGGTTTCTGATCGAGGAGACAAGGCTCGGCATTCCGGCGATAATCCATGAAGAATGCTTAAGCGGCCTAATGGCTTATGGTGCAACAACATTTCCCCAGGCCATTGGCTTAGGGAGCACATGGGATCCGGATCTTCTTCAAAGGATTACGGCAACGATCAGAAGACAAATGAGGTCCATAGGGGCGTGCCAGGGGCTAGCCCCAGTTCTGGACGTCGTTAGGGATCCTAGATGGGGTAGGACCGAAGAAACCTACGGAGAAGACCCCTATTTGGTAGCCAATATGGGCGTAGGGTACATTAGGGGACTTCAGGGAGATTCCTTATCTTCTGGCGTTGTAGCCACTCCGAAACACTTTGCAGCCCATGGCTTTCCAGAAGGTGGAAGAAACTGCGCACCAGTCCATGTTTCTCCTAGGGAGCTTAGGGAAGTCTTCCTTTTCCCCTTCGAGGCCGCCATAAGGATGGCTTGCGCTTATTCCCTCATGAATGCTTACCATGATATCGATGGAGTTCCCTGCGCTTCCTCGAGGGAACTCTTGACTGAAACCCTCAGGCAAAAATGGGGGTTCCAGGGCTATGTTGTTTCAGATTATGGTGCCATAGAAATGCTGAAAACCTTTCATCACGTTGCGGCCAATGAGATGGAGGCGGCCGTTCAAGCCTTGGAGGCGGGCATTGATATAGAGCTTCCAAGGATCAAATGCTATGGTGAACCTTTACTTAAGGCCGTTAAAGAAGGATTTGTTTCAGAGGCCTTAGTGGACGAGGCTGTTTATAGGGTTTTAAAGGCTAAGCTCCTACTAGGGCTTTTTGATAATCCCTACGTAGATATCGAAGGAGCCTCAAAGGCCTTCGATACAAAGGAAGATAGGGCTTTAGCTCTAAGGGCCGCCAGGGAATCCATCGTCCTTCTTAAGAACGATGGGATCTTGCCCTTAAGGAAGGATCTAAAAGCCATAGCAGTAGTGGGACCTAACGCCGATACCAAGCGTGGACTTTTAGGCGACTACAGTTATACGGTCCACTTAAATTGCAAGGAAGAGGCGGTTCCAATAGCCTCTATCCTTGAGGCTATCAGAAGCAAGGTTTCACCGCAAACTTTAATCCATTTCGCCAAGGGCTGCGACGTATACGATCCATCAAGAGAGGGATTCAAGGAAGCCTTAGAAGCCGCCTCAAAGTCGGATGCCATAATAGCGGTAATGGGCGAAAGATCCGGAATGTTCAGGCTTCCAGCAGTAACTGGCGAAGGAAGGGACCAAACAAGCCTCTCGTTACCAGGAATCCAAGAAGAGCTTCTCAGAGAGCTGGGGAACCTTGGAAAGCCGCTTATACTAGTCCTAGTAAACGGTAGGCCTATGTCCATAAATTGGGCGGCTGAGAATGCTTCGGCTATCATCGAGGCTTGGTTTCCAGGCGAAGAGGGGGGAAACGCTGTCGCAGACGTATTGTTTGGCGATTATAATCCCGGAGGCAAACTGCCTATAAGCATTCCCAAGGATGCTGGTCAAATACCCATGTATTATAGTAGAAAAGCCTCGTCCTTTAGAGATTACGTATTTATGAGCGCCAAGCCCCTATTCCCCTTTGGATATGGGCTAAGCTATACGAGATTCGAATATTCGTCCCTTAAGATATATCCCGAAAGGATTAATCCGGCGGGCAGAGTTTCGATAACCTTCGAGATTAAGAATATAGGAGATAAAAGGGGAGACGAAGTTGTACAGCTATATGTCCATGACCCCCTCGCTTCGGTTTCCAGACCCATAAAGGAGCTGAAGGGCTTTAAGAGACTAACGCTCGAGCCCGATGAAAAGAAAAAATTATCCTTTACCCTCTTTATGGATCAGCTTGCCTTCTATGATCGCTACATGAGGCTTGTAGTTGAACCAGGCTTATATGAGGTTATGATCGGGAGCTCCTCTGAAGATATAAGGCTAACTGGTAAATTCGAAGTTATGGGAGAAACGAGGGTTCTATCGGCTTTACATAACTTCTTTAGTAAAGTCGTTCTTGAATAAAATATAAAAATCCTAAACCATGAAGTAGAATATGAATTGATAAATATGAAAATTGAACCTAAACCGGAGCTAAAAACTGCATATCCCGAGGCTACCTTCGGAAGCTTAATCGTATCAAATGTATTAAACATGAAGAAGCACGATAGATTGGAAGAGCGGAAGCGTGAATTTGAGAGGGAGATAAGGGAAATAGACCTGGAAAAGGATAATATCATAAAAAGATACAATGCCTACTTTAGGAGCTGGGGGAAAACATACCCCATAGAATTCCAGATAAAAACCATAAAGAATAGTGGCAGGTTTCCCCAAGTTTCAGTACTGGTCGATAGCATGTTTATAGCTGAGCTTAAAAACAGAATTCTTACCTCTGGGCATGACCTAGATTCCATAAAAGGGAATTTGATTTTCGAAGTTTCAAGGGGAGGAGAAAAATATGTTATGCTCAACGGTAAGGAACAGGGGCTTAAGAAGAACGATATAATCCTTAAAGATGAAGATGGAATTCTTGCAAGCGTTCTCTACGGACCTGCGAGGAGGACTTCAATATCGCTCGAAACAAAAAATGTACTTTACATTGCTTGGTGTCCCTATAGAGTAGATGAGGAACTTATCGAAGAACATTTGAACAGCATACTATCGAATCTTCGCATAGCTTTCGAATCTCCGGCATCGAAGACCCAAATCCATCGATGACCTATAAGTAACGATCTGAAAAATTCAAATATCAAGGTAAAAATAAAATTCCCTAGGCTTTAGTTCTTTAAACTCTTCGGTTTGTCTTGCAATATGCCTCCTTATATCTATACAGAGATGGCATTTATGAACGTACCCATCCCTTCGTTCCCTATAGGCGAACTCCTTGCCAATTTCATAGAGCTTTCCCATACCCTTATTTATGAGGGCATCGAGGATCGGAAGTTCATCCAAGCCTACCTCCATGTTTTTAGCGCCAATCTCCAGCCAATCCCCTAAAGAAATGCCTCCACAATAGCCCGTCATATAGTTGCGATAATTATCTATGTGAACATGCCAATCCCTTGTTAGCTCCTCTCTGCAAGTTTCGTTAAAGAATTTCTTTGCGGGATATCTTCCATAGAGCCTTTCGAGTAAGGACTCCAGCTTATAGCATGCCCTGCCCATTGGAATCAATTCCGCAATGGATAAGCTATTCAAATCGACTTTTTGTAAGTATTCTTGAAACGATAGCTTTCCTTTTATGTTAAGCCTTTTAAATTCATCGTAAAAGAACTTCTGATATACTATAGTATTTCTGCCAAAAATTTTTAAGCTTACATTAATAGCCCTTTCAATTCTTTCAAAAGGTACTTGCTCTAATATAAATGGGTTAACGCTGAGGAGCATTCCATCTAACCCTTCATTTTTCAACTGCAAAAGTCTCTCTTCTGTAGTTCTATCATCTATACACCAAAAACAGTTTGTTTCTACAAATGTGGAGGGGATTCTGAGTTCATGAGCTATTTTTACAGCTTTCAGCAGGAGAGTAAAGTTGAGGAAGGGCTCTCCGCCCGTGAAATGAAGACCATAGTTGATACCGATTCTATCTGAACCCAGGGGGCTTGGCAGAATTTTGTCGGATAGCTGGGTTAGGATTCTTTCCAAATCCTCTTCTGAGATCCAGTCAGCTCTCCAGCGGGGGGAGCAAGCATACATGCAGTGCTTACACTCGCTCGTGCACTTATAGGAAAGGAATATGCCCGCAGAAATAGGCTTTGGTATTAGAAGCTTCTTCATTCCATTCAAAGCCCTCTAAAATTTCTTCCTAAATTTCCTTGCGAACTTTACATTGTTAAAAGCTTTAATGCGTTTGATCGTTGTTTCATAGGCTTTTATCCGCTCCCCTCACCTTTCCCTCCATCGTCTGAGTGTAAACTCCGTTATTCTGGCACTCAGGGGACCTTTAGACAGTCTTAGCGGCCATCTTAACCATAGGAATAATGGAAAGCCTGTAGGGGCATCGCCTCTCGCATTCCCCGCATTCATCGCAAAGGGAAGCCCTTTTGGCCTGGTCCTTGAAGGAGCGCTCCCCTTGAGGCAAGAGACCATACTTAGCCCTGTAATGGAGAAAGGTCATAATAGTTGATATACCGATCTCCTGAGGGCATGGCGTACAGGCACCGCACTGCCTGCAGCCCGTGGAAGGAAGCTCCCTCATCTCCCGAAAAAGCCCTTCCCACTCGGCCCCTGAAGGCTCAGGATCTGAATAGGTTACATTCTCATCGATTGTTCCCATGGAGTACATACCGCTAAGGACGATGTCCACGCCGGAGCAGAAGGAGAATCGGAAGGCTTTGCTGGCAGGCTTCAGGAAACCGTGGCCCGTGGGCTGCATCGAAACAGTTCCGATGCCATTCCTTTTTGCGTAGGGTATGAGTTCTTCAAGGGCGTAGGGGTTTGCCATGTTTAACAGAAACTGGACATTATCGAAGGGATAGGCCTCCAAAGCCTTCATTAGGATGTCAGGAGCGTGGCTCGTAATGCCTATGAAGGTCACCTTTCCTTGCCTCTGGGCCCTTATGAGCCCTTGAAGGGCTCCGTTGGGCGCTAGGCAGCGATCGAGCTGGTGGGGAAAGCGTATATTGCCAAGCTGATAAAGGTCTATGTGATCGGTCCTTAGGGAGGCTAGGCTCTGATCTACGTCCCGAAGGATCTCCTTAGCCGTTAGCTCCACGCTTTTGTTGAAGAGCCAGATCTCATCCCTCCTATCGCTGATGGCGTTCCCAACCATTTCTTCGATAATGCCATAGGTCCTTTTTGAGCCCGTTTCGACCACATTAATGCCTTTATCGAGGGCATAGTTCAAGACAATATTCGCCTGCTCTTGGCTAACGCCTGCTAGGGCATTCGTCCCGCAGCCGAGGACTGAAACCTTCATCCCTGTCCTTCCTAGGATGCGGTATCTCATCCCTCTTCACCTATTTGGACTCCAATGGTAATGCTAATGGTACTAGAGTAGTCTCATAAATAACCATATCATGCCCATCCACAATCATAGGCATCCATATTACCATCAAGATAGGGATCGAAGCTCAAGATCCTCTAGCATCCCTTGGATTTTGCTCATTCGAGCATTCCTTATCTCCGCAACCTTCCTGAAGGTTCTTTGCATCGTCGCCAGCAAAGAAAGCGCTCGCTCGGCGACATCAGAATAGAACCGATATGCCAGCTCTTCGAGTCTCAAGGCCTTCTTCAAGGCTTCAGCATGGCCCGAATCGGTCGTTACTCCTATTCCAAGCTCTTCCTCGATCTCGTAATCCTTCAGGTTAAGACCATCGAAGGAAAAGCCGGTTTCTATGGCATCGCTAACCGTTTCATGATAAGCTCTACCTATCAAAACGCTGTTCTTCTCAGCCTCCTTTGCGAAGGCTAGGAACGTCTCCCTGCCTTGCGGATAAGCCTCGGCAAGTGCCTCATAGAACCTACGGGATCCTTCTTCCAGTCTCTGGGCAAAGCTTACGATGGCTGAGGCCGTCGGGCGTTGCGTGTCCATTCTAGAACCACCTTTGGATGACAACCTTGCTATCGGTGAAGAAGCGTATTGCCTCCTTGCCCTGTCCATGAAGGGTTCCGAAGAAGGATTCCTTCATTCCTCCGAAGGGAAAGAATGCCATGGGCGCTGGTATACCTATATTGATGCCTATGTTTCCGCACCTAACCCTGTACTGGAACTCCCGCGCCCATTTTCCGCTGGATGTGAAGATGGCGGCCGCATTGCCATAAGGATTCCGTTCGATCATCTCCAAGGCTTCATCGAAGCTTCGAGCCCCCATGACGCTTGCTACAGGTCCGAAGATCTCTTCCCTCCCGATGCCCATATCCGGCGTCACATCCTCGAAGACTGTAGGGTTAAGAAAGCATGTTTTCGGCCAGTCTCCTACAAGCCTTACGTTCCTTCCATCAAGCCTTAATGTGGCACCTTCTTCCAAGCCCCTCTCGATGAATCCTACGACTCTTTCTTTCCTATCCTTGTTCTGAAGGGGTCCCATCTGAACGGATTCATCGAGTCCATAGCCGACCCTGATCCTTGAAGCCGAATCGATGAAGGCATCCACAACCCTTCGATAGAATATTTCATACTCGGAATCCGCCAGGCCTTCGCCTACGATCAATAGGTTGGCTCCTGATAGGCATCTCTGCCCTGTGTTGCCGAAGAAGGAGGTCATGCAGGCCGCTATGGTCCTTTCCAAGTCGGCATCGGGCATGACGAGGAGGAAGTTCTTCGCCCCGCACTGGGCTATTACTCGTTTTCCAGTCTCACCACAACGCTTATAGACTTCCTTCCCTACAGGCGTGGAGCCTACGAAGCATATGCCTTCGATATCTGGATTGTCTAGCATATAAGAGGCGATGGTACCGTCACCATGGACCACATTCCAAACGCCCGGTGGGAAACCCGCCTTCTCAACGAGCTTCGCAAGCTTGACTTGGCTTATAGGGCAATGAGGCGATGGCTTTATGACAACGCAGTTCCCTGTGGCTACTGCGTAGGGGGCAAACCATAGGGGAACCATGAAGGGGAAGTTGAAGGGAGCTATGATCCCGAAGACTCCTAAGGGCTGGTGTATAACGTATTCATCGATGCCCGAGGCGATGTCCTCTAGGTTATATCCCATCATCAAGGACGGAATGCCCGTTGCCACCTCAACGTTTTCGATTCCTCGCCTTGTCTCTCCTCGGGACTCATCGATGGTCTTTCCATGCTCCATCGTCTGGATTCTGCTAAGTTCCTCAAAGCGTTCCTCCATTAGCTGCTTCAACCTGAAGAGGCATCGGGCCCTGACTATGGGAGGCGTCCTTCTCCAATCGGGAAAAGCCTCCTTGGCTGCCTCTATGGCAGCATTCAGCTCCTCCTTTGTTGAGACGGGAACATGGGCTATGACCTTGCAGGTGGCAGGGTTAATAACTTCCAGAAGCTTGCCTTCGGATTCCCTCCATTCGCCTTCGATATAGTTTTTTAGGGTCAAGACCTCTTTGATCGGTTCCTCTAGAAGGGTCATGCGCAGCCCGCCTTTCCGATAAGCCTCTAGCCCATGGAAGACCTAGCCTTTTCAGCCTCTGCAGCTCCGGGTTGCATGGGTACATGCCTTTGAAGAAGCTCCACATGCACCCCATCGGGGTCGAGGAAGATAGCATGGCTTACCTGGCCTGGTACAATCTCCAAGGGAGGCTCGATGAATTCTACTCCCTTCGCCTTCAGCATTTCGTAGGCCAATTTTAGGTCGTCGACTAAAAGGCATATCTGCCTTAGCCCAAAGGACTTCTCAGGCAGCTTTACGTAACCATCCTTGTCGTGGGGTTCCAGTAGCTCGATGAAGAAGCCCCCTGCATCGAGGAAGACAACATGAAGGTTCAAAACCTTAACTTCCACATCCCTTACCACTGGGAAGCCTAGCAACCCATTGTAGAATTCGAGGGACCTCTTCATGTCGCTCACATAGATGCCCGTATGCTCAAATCTCTTGAAGAGCTCACGGCTCATACACAACCCCTTTAACGAAGGCTTATATGGTCACGGCCAAATAATGGTATCGATAGAAGGTTAGGAAGTATTATCGCAACTTTGAAAGTTGCCTCTCTAGATAGGGCCTAAAGACGTTTATCAGGCATTCATCCCTCTTGGCAATGGCTTTGGCGATTCCTTCCTTCGTCCATGTATAGAAGCCCCTTCCAGACTTGATGCCAAACTCTCCCTTTTCCACCTTCTCCTTTAGAACCCTAGCAGGCTCCGTGGAGTTGTAGAGGTACTTATATAGATAGCTGTGGACGTTAAGTATCAGATCGACTCCGTTCATATCGGCGGTGAGGAAGGGACCCATAAACGGAAGCCTCGCACCGAAGGTGAGCATAACAGCATTGTCTATATCCTCGGCACTCGCTACGCCTTGGTCGAGGAGAGAGATGGCTTCACGCCACATGGCAACCTGAATCCTATTGCCTATCCCGCCTGGTATGTCCTTCAATACCTTTGCGGAAACTTTTCCAACCCTCTCCAAAAGCTGGCAGGTAAGGTTGAGGGTCTCCCAAGAAGTATATTCCCCCTTCGTCACCTCGACTAGGGGCATGAGATGGGCTGGGTTCCAGAAGTGGGCTCCAACCACTCGATAAGGTCTCTTCGTAGCTAGGCTAATATCTGTAATGCGCAGGGAGGAAGTATTCGTAGCCAGAACAACCTCCTCGGGACAGTAGGCGTCTAGGGCTTGGAAGACTTCACGCTTAGTATCTAGGACTTCAGGGACTGCCTCGATGACGAAATCCGCATCAGAGACCGCCTCCTTCAAGTTTGTAAAGGTTGTAATCCTTGAAAGTATGATATCCGCCGCCCCCTCCTTCACAAGCTTATGCTGGACGAAAAGTTCTACATTCGACCTTATCTGGTCAAGGGACCGTCTCAGCGTCTCCTCCCTTCTCGCCATAAGAGAAACCCTGTAACCAGCCTGGGCGAAGACTTGGGCGATTCCATGCCCCATGATGCCAGCGCCTACGACGCTCACATTTTTAATGCTTTCCAAATCCATTATCTTCACCAATTCCGGATGCCCCTTATCGAGTTAATTCTTGGGACTAGAGGATAAAAGTGTTCATTCTTAATCGAGAAATGTTTTGGTTATGGAAAAACGTTCTTTCTTCTTGAAAGCTAACAAAGTTCTCGGATGAATATGGAAAACTTTCGACCTATTCAAAAGACTGCCGATTCTTCCATTGAGGCGGTTTGGTATCTGTATCGATAGGGCATATTTTTGAGCTTTACTATTAATAGCCAGAATTTTTATTTTATGTCCCTAAAAACAGCCTTTTTCTAAGAAAATGATACGCTCTTCATATCCTTAACGATACTGTTAAATAAGTAAGGAAAATAAATCGAGTTGCTAGGTGCCCTCGTTGAGCGAATGGAATGTATGTCCTAAGCAACCGCCAATAACCTTAGACCGATCCAGCCACTTGGCCTGGCTGGCACTGAGTGGTTATTCGAAACTGGCCGCCGATACGATACTGAACAAAGAGATCCGAGGAAAGCTTTGTAACATACTCGGTGACGCAATACGCCAGCTTAGTCTCAAGTTTGTCCAAGACCCTGGTTGCCGCGAGAGATGCTTCGAAGTCCTTGTTGAGGTAGGTCTCAATCTGATCGGGATAGAGAGGCTAAGGGTCGGATTCTCAGATGAAGAGGCCAAGGAGGCACTTCGGATAGTTGTAGAGGCCCTCAAGTGGTGGGAGAGCGTAGATCGAGGGCGAGGGCGAGGGCCATATCAAGAACGGAAGCCAGAGCATGAGAGGGGCATTTCAAACGCAGCAATGGCCGTTGTCAAAAGGCTCCTCGGAGATATGAAGAAGGTCCTTCTAGGCAATAGTATGGTTGCAAGGCTAGCGGAAGAGATCGAAAAGGGACTCGATGAGGAGAACCTGATGGCTAGTTTCATGGTATCCGCCCAGAAAGCCATCCGAGAGAACATATACTACAGAATAGTGAGCGATGGCATAAGTAAGCTTGGGAACGACTCCGCCACTGGGCTAAGATGGGTTAGGCACCTAGGGGCTGTCCAAGTTTCGAGCAACCCTGTCATAGCGGCTAGAGCCTTTAGGGAGAATCCTGAGTTGTGGAAGAGGTTTAAGGAGCTTTCAAAGGCCCATCCCGAGTGGTCCGAGGATCCTGAAAGGTTTGAAGACGAGATCGCCATTTATGGAACCATTGTTTCCCTTCTACCCAACCTCCTTGATTTCAGGCCCATCGCCCTCCTATCCAACTTCCACGATGGGCTCGTAAGCCTCCAGCTTAATCCCTTTAAGGCTTCAAGCCTAGAAGGGAGCCTCGGAGATGCGCTAAAGATATACGGTATACTTCAGGGCATCCTCAAAGAATATGATGCCCACCTGATGCCCAACACGGAAATTGAAGGAAGGGGAAGGCCGAATGTGGTTTTCAAGGTTGCAGGTAGCGATATGGAAGCGATAAGGATTACTGAAGCCCTCAACAGCCTAGGAATGGGGACGAACGACACTGTCACCTATACGGTTTCGCAAGAAGTTGCCCTTACCTTCGCAGCCATGAGGGGCCTAGCGAAGGCTGTGAAGGTAGGGATTCCCATAACACAAGTATACATCACGAATATGGAGGGGAGGCTGGAGGACCACCTTCGTGAGGTTGAGGCTGAGAGGCTTTTGAAGGCTGCCTTGGAGAAGGTAGCTGATAGGGATGCCTACATCATGCGACTGGCCGAGGGACTAGGGGCCCTCGAAGAGGTTTCGAAGGCCTCTTCGCATGCGGAGCGCATATCGATCCTTTGCTCCAAGAGATATCTGAGGTCGCTTATGGATCCGAGGTTTAAAGAGGCTCTGCGAGGCATGAATATGGATGAAAAAGCTCTATCTCGATTAGAGGAGGATATACGGCTTTCGGGCGTCTTCGTAACGCGAAGGGTCTTCAAGCTCGCTTTCCAGCCTGAGAATAGACCGAAATGGGAGAGGTGGCTTCAGGAGACGTTGGGGCTCTCCGAAGCGGAAGCCCATGAGGTCCTGGACAAGGTAGACCTTCTACCCTCGTCCAAGAGGAGGGCGGAGGATACCCTCCTTGTACTTGCTGGAAGGGGAATCGAGAACGTAACGAATACGGAATTCCCGGATCAGCAACTGAGGGTCTGGGAGTTTTCCCGCCAAGAAGGCTTTGAACTTACCCAGTTTGAGAATAGCATAGGCGCCCAGCCAGACGATGCAGCCCTGAAGAGGCTACTTAGCATCGGTGATTTCCGAAAGGCTTACGAACTTACAACAGAGCTCTCTGAACGCCTTAGGAAAATTGGGATCGAAGCTCCTTTGGAGGATGGTGGTCTAAAGCCTGAAGAGTGGTCCCGCTACGGGCCTGCAGCCAAGACTATGCGGGAGTTTGGAGATGCCTATCTAAACTTTAGGCGGGAACTTGTTGGTTTCTTAAAGGCAGTCTAACACAAGATGAAGATGAAAACGAAATGAAAAGTTAAAATGGGTTAGTCCGAGCGTTTTTGGCGGCATCTATTCCAAAATTCTTCACACCGATTGTTCTGCTCAAGCCTTTGGGGACTGATCGATGAAAAAGATCCATCGGATTTACTCGACGGCGTACTTCCTCAGGACGGCCTCATTAAGCTCGATTCCTAGACCTGGCTTATCTGGAACTTCGAAGTATCCGTTCTTTAGCTCGAAGGGCTCCATAAGGAGCTCATCCATAATCGCGGAGGCGAAAGCCAAGGCTTCTGGATCCTCGGGATGGGTAATGGGCCTGTGATACTCGACATATTCTCCGTTAGGTATTGAAGCTACCAGGTGGATCTGGGCTACGATGTTTATGCCCGTACTCCAATCATGGGGTATACAGAGCATGTTTGCCTCCTCCGCCATCCTTGCAATCCTCCTCCATTGGGTAAGCCCAACCCTTGATGGGTCTGGCTGAACGATGTCTACAAGGCGCTGGTCTATGAGGGGCTTGAACTCGTATATGGAGCCTAGGGATTCTCCAGAGGCTATTGGCATATCGACGCTAGCCTTGATCCTTCGATAACCCTCAAGGTCATCTTGGGGAAGGGGCTCCTCAAAGAAGAGGATCCCATATTTTTCGATCTCTCGTATCGTCCTTATCATCCTAGTCGCGTTGGCCTCCCAAGGCGCCCCAGCATCTATGATCACCTTCATATCCTCTCCCGCTCCCTCCCTAACGCCCCTTACCATCTCCACATCCTTCTCTATGCTCAGGCGTCCAAAGAGCCCCCAACCAAACTTCACAGCCCTGAAGCCCTGCTCCCTATACATAGCGGTCTCCCTAGCCAGCTCTTCCCGGCCCTTCCTTCCAAAGGATGCACTTGCGTAGGGTATGACTTTATCCCTGTAGCGGCCACCTAGGAGCTTCCAAACTGGAACTCTTAGCTTCTTCCCTGCCAGATCCCAGAGGGCCATATCGATTCCAGCCATCGCATGGATGCTTACGCCCCTCAGTCCATGCCATCTTATGGCACGGTACATCTTGATCCATAGCCTTTCGACTTGTAGCGGGTCTTCGCCTAGGAGAAGGGGCTTCAGCTCCCCCTCCACGATGTAGCGAGCTACGGAGGAGGAATCGATATGCCCTATGCCCACTATCCCCTCATCCGAAAAGACCTGAACGATAGTGTTATTCCCGCCACGAAGGTTTATCGCCTTAATATCTGAGATCTTCATATCCTTTCCCTTCCCTTACCTTCCTTGTTTCGATTCTTATATCTCTATAGGATCCTTCACAAAGGCTCCTTGCTCCGCAAGCTTCTTGCGAAGCTCCGAGATTTCCACATCCCTAACTCCCAAATTTCCCTTAGCGGCTATGGCCGCCGCCGTTCCAGCAGCCTGTCCCATGATGGAGCACTCGTTCACGAGCCTGCACATGTCTAGCGCCTCATGGGTTGCTGAGAAGCACCTCCCGGCCACGAGGAGGTTCTTCAGCCCCTTGGCGATAAGGCACCTGTAGGGAATGGATTTTCCCTTTGCCCCAGGAAACCTTGGATCCCTATACCATGCCACCGAATCCTCAAAGCATCTACCAGCCCTAAGATCCTCAGCCGTTAGGATATAGTCGCCAATAATCCGTCTCGTCTCCCTTACACCTATGTATGGCGAGCTTGAGGCTATGTAGGAAACCTCAAAGCCCGGTACATTCTTCCTTAGGAATTCAAGTTCCGCAACGATCCGGTCTCTGAGTTCGAGCTCAGCCCTCGTTAGATCAAGGGCATCCGTCCCGTCTGCATGGACAGAGCCTCCCCAGACCTCGACCTGATCCTTGCAAACACGATGGAGGGAAATCATACTCGGTCCTCGAGCTTTTCCTGCCGTCGTGAAGTTTGCCTTTTTTGCCGCCTTCGCTAAGCCTGGATCTTCCTTCAGATAAACCAAGAACCTTGGAATATCAACGCCGCCTATCGTATACATCATGGTTATGGGAAGCATCTTTGAAACCTCCTCTTTCTCGTAGGGGGCCCCCGCGAAGGCCGCCACATCCCCATCCCCTGTCGAGTCGATGAAGACCTTCGCCTTGAGAATCTGCCTTCCAGACTTGTTGATGGCTATTAAGCCCTTGATGCTCCCTTCTTCGACGATGGCCCCCTCGATATATGTGTTAAGTAGAAGCATTACGTTGGATTCCATCACCATATGGTTGGCTATATACTTGAGCATCTCACCGTCGAAGATGATCTCTCCGGCTTTGGCTCCTCCTTCGTTCTCCTTGAACTGATAGGCGGCTCCCAAGGATAGGAGCCTTTCAACGATCTCCTGAAAGATTCCGCCATAGCCCCCCTTATCTAAGGGTATTGGAGGAGGAGCCAAGTAAGTCACGTAGCCACCAGTAGCCAGCCCTCCGAGGAAGTTATAGCGTTCCACGAGGAGCGTTTCGGCACCGCTTCTGGCAGAGGCTATAGCAGCTGTGAGGCCCGCTATGCCACCTCCGGCTACAAGGACATCAACGTCGAAGGTTATAGGAATTTCCTCCTCAAGCATGGAAAGGATCACCTTGAAAGGCCATACCCGATTTTTTTGTATAAAAATACAAGCTTGGATGGGATAAATTCCATCGTGCGGGTTTTAAAGCGTTAGTAATGGAATCTTATCGCGAGTTGTTGCGTATGGCCCTCCGAGAATATGGTGAGGTTCTAGGATGGCTATTATCCTTTGGCATAAGATTTCGAGACAAAAATATGTCCAAATAGGTTGTTTATGAGGGTTGGTAAATGGAAAAAAACCGAAAATAAAGATGGGAACGATGATGAAGGGAGTTGGAAGAATAGGAAGCTCATCCTTACGCTAAAGGAAGTATAGGTCCAATAGGAGGACTGGATGGACATCTTGTCTTAGCCCTAACCTTTACGATAGAAGCGATAGCCGTAGGGCTCTTGGAGCTTTATTTTTCGAAGGCTACGGCCCTCTCCGAGCACCTCTTGCCTCAGGATGCCATGATCGTAGCCTACTACTTCGCAGTCAAATCGAGGGAATAACGATAACCATAATACCAGTAGTTGGTATTTTGGGGAAAAATACCAGCAGTTGGCGTTATTATATTATATTTTATATCTAAATTATATTTTATTTTATATCATACGCGGCAGTTTAGATCGGATTCCTTTCCGGTGGATATCGTATTCGTATAGGGGAGGACATCTTCACGATCTTTAGAGGGAAGCCATAAAAAGGTTCGTAGCTACCAAAAAGTGGTATAGGATGGTCAACCACGTTTACGCATCTTTGAGAAAATGGCAAAGATGGTTGAGGTACCTCTTAAGCGATAAGAGGCGAATAAAGACCAGCAGGCTCAGTCAAAAAGGCAATCGCATAAATTCTATTTCCCTTCATAGCCTGTAAGCCTTCTCAACCTTTTCCAAGGCGAGAATCGTATCATCGATTTCCTTATCCGTACAACCCTCATGAATCGACAAAGTTATGACGCGGCCTAGAACCTCCTTAGCCTTTGGGCAACTTCCTTCGTATCGTATCTCTTTCCCATAGAAGCTACATGTCCATGGATGCTGGGATCTCCCGAAGGTTGCACGGTTTGCCAAAAAGGGCCACTCATAGATTGGAGATCCTATGTACCGGGCTCCAACAGGGATACCCTCCCTTCGAAGGGCTTCAGCAAACCTGTCGACGCCAACCCTAAGGGCCTGAAGATCCAATCGAAAGTGGCAGAACCAGTAAGAAGACTCGGCCTTCTCTGGAACCTTCATGAAACTGATGGTTTCGAAGTCTTCCATAGCCTTAGCAAGTTTCTGGCAAAGTCTTCTCCGAACAGCCACGATTCTAGGAAGCTTCCTAAGCTGGACGAGGCCTATGGCAGCCTGTAGCTCGTTCATGCGGTAGTTTAGTCCTAGAATGACGGAGGGGTAGCCCAACTGTCGCCTTTCGGACGAATAAGCCTTACCCTTATCAGCGAAGGATTTGGCATTCCTCCAAAGCTCCTCATCGTTCGTTACGGTCATTCCTCCCTCTCCACCGCTAGTAATGTGCTTTCCTCCCATGAGGCTGAAGCAGCCGAGGTCTCCTAGAGAACCGACCATTCTACCCCCATAGGTAGCTCCATGGGCCTGGGCACAGTCCTCGATGATGAGGAGATCGTGTTCTTGGGCTATTTCCATGATCACATCCATTTTGCAGGGTGTTCCCGCCAAATGAACTGGTATAATCGCCTTTGTCCTTTCATTAATGCGTTTGGAAATGGAATCTGGATCTAGGTTGAGAGTTTCAGGATCAACATCGGCGAAGACGGGAATTAAATTCTGAAAGAGGATGGGAGCTACGGTTCCTGGATCCGTTATGGGCGAGGTAATAACCTCTGATCCAGGCTCCAGCTGAGTAGCGCCCAGGGCCGTATGGATAGAAGCCGTTCCTGAACTCGATGCGACGGCGTGTTTAACGCCTATAAGTCTTGCGAAGGCCTCCTCAAACTCTTCGGTCCTTGAGGGGCTACTGTACCTTCCGAAGCGGAGGGGTCCTTCCATGGATTCCTTCAAAACCCTTACAACGGCTTCTAACTCCTCATCGTCAACCTGAATCCTTGTAGGCCAAGGATCCTTGCGAACGGGTTCCCCACCCTCGATGGCTAACCTTTCCATCAGATTCCCTCTATTCTTTAGCTATTGTGATTCAGAATAGCTTAAAAGTCCTTCCTTAGGGAAGGATTGTGAGGGAAGGGGCGCTTACCGAAGCCCTTTAGCCCTTCCGAAGACCATGGGAGCCCTTCTTCCTTGGAACCTACCTTCTAGGGCTTCGAAATCCGATTCCTTCCCCTCCGCCTCCCCTCCGTTTCACGTCTCTTTTCGATTCTCCGATTAAGGCTTCCGAATATCGAAGCCTAGATCAGAACTAAGGAGCCGATACCCTAGCCGAACAGTAGCCCAAAACGGGGCAGACATTGCAGCGCTTTTTCTTGCAGAACTCCAAGGCAAGCCTTACTAGGGCCGACTCGTAGGTTTCGATGTTGGAAAGCCCAAGCTGGGAAGCCATTCTAAGAGCCATAGGGGAAGGCTTTGGTCTCGCCTTAGGCCAGACATCCCTAAGCTCCCTTAGAAATATGCTTACGGCTACAGGGCCGACTCCTTTAAACTCCTGAAGGCGGACTTCTAGATCCCAAGGATCCCTTGCCATCGAATATAGATTCTCTAGGCTACCGTATCGCTCCTTTAAGAGCTTCATTATGGCTAGGAGGTTTGAAGCAGTGGAGAAATCGTACCTTACATAGCCTCCCTCATCCAGGACTTGGACAAGCCTATCCCATCCAGCTTCGAGGATCTTTTCAGGCTCAGTAAGCCCCTTGGCCTCGAAGCATCTGTAGGTCCTTTTAGCAATATCGGCTGATATGCGCTTTGCGAAAAGAATCGAGGCTAAGAACCACTTGAATCGATCCTCCGCCTTCCTTAGGTCCAGACCCAGCTCCTCAGAATAGCTTGGCATCTTACTAAGGATATCCTCAAGGTTCAAGGAAAATCCCTAGCCATATGCCTTAATGATTAAGATATAAGGAGCGAAGGGCTTTTAGGTTCTTCGTTTCGCTCTCTCCTCGCCTCGCCCCGTTTTCCTTTGGCATACTTTCCGATTTCCATCGCACTCTCGATTTCGATTTTCACAAAAGCCTTTTTTGCCATCAAATACTATTCAATTTCAAATTTGATGGACGGGGATTCTAGCCTTGGAAGAATTTGGAAAGGCTGTGGTAATGGTTAAGCCTGGGGAGCTCGAAATCAAAAGCTTTGTAAGGCCTAAGGTTTCCAAAGACTCCATGCTACTAAGGATCCTTATGACCGGGGTCTGCGGAACGGACCTCCATATGTACGAGGGGCGAATGCCAAAGGCACCCTTCCCCCTGATTCCTGGTCATGAAATCCTAGGGGAAGTCCTCGAGATGGGGGATGGATCTGATCGGATGGAGGGCACTGGACAGGCTTTAAGACCTGGTGATCGAGTTGTGGTCGTTCCTTCCATCGCCTGCGGAAGGTGCTTCTACTGCAAAAATGTTCCTTCAAGGCCTAACCTATGTGATAATAGGATCGCCTATGGTATATCGATGAGTAGCCTCGATCCTCCCCACTTCTTTGGAGGTTACGCGGAATTCCTCTACGTAAGACCTGGCTCTACGGTTCATAAGGTTCCTGAGGAAATTCCTAATGAAGTGGCCGTTCTTTCGGAGCCCATGTCCATAGCCACAAGGGCCCTTGAAAGGGCCTTCATGCCAGGCATTCCCTACGCTAGTGAGGGCTTTGGCCTAGGAAAATCGGTCGTTATCCAGGGTGCGGGTCCCATAGGTCTTCTCATCCTCTTGGCAGCGAGGATAGCGGGAGCTGGGGATATCATCGTAACGGATATGGAGGACTACAGGCTCCAGAAAGCCAAGGAATTCGGGGCCAGCCATACGATTAATATCGCGAGAACAACCCAGGACGATCGTGTAAGGCTTGTCCAGGAGCTGACGAATGGGGTTGGCGCAGATGTCGTTGTAGAGGCTGCTGGGGCTCCCCAAGCCTTTGCGGAGGGCATCCTCCTTGCTAGGAGGGGCGGGAAGCTCATCGAGGTTGGGCATTTCACAGATCCAGGAACAGTCGAAGTGAGACCTTACATCATTTGCAATAAGGACTTGGACATCATGGGCTCCTGGAGCTCACCCCATCAGACCCAGTTCAAAACGGTTTTAAGTCTCTTCAAAAGCTTCGCTGGGAAGGTCCCCTTCGAAAAACTTGTAACCCATAAATTTGAGGTTGAAGAAGCTGAAAAGGCCCTTAGAACCATCAAAGAAAAGCGGTGTCTGAAGGCTGTCATAGCCCCTGGGATCGGAAAAGACCTAGCCTAGGGATGAGGAGTCTGAGGCACTCAGTTTTGTTAGAATGCGATTCAAAGCGAATCGAAGCGAATCAGGCCTTCCCTGCCTCGCCTCCCCTCGATCCAAATCCCTTAGTTATTTCAAAAATTCCTTGAACAGATCTCAGTAAAATTTTAAATATAACGAGGATTTTGCGATATACATCCTTAAAGAACTAAGGAGACTATATGCCTTTAGAATGATCGGAAGGTGAAAAAAGACGTCGGAGAGAATCGTGCTGGCTTACTCAGGAGGCCTCGACACATCTGTGAGTGTGAAGTGGCTCCAGGAGAAGTATAAAGCTAGCGTAATAACGGTTACATTGGACCTTGGCCAGCAGGAGGATCTTGAGGCCGTAAGGGAAAAGGCAGAAAGGCTTGGTGTTGAGAGGCACTATAGTATCGACGCGAAGGATGAGTTCGTCAGAGACTACGTTTTCCCAGCCATAAAGGCTAATGCCCTTTATGAGGGCAAGTATCCCTTGGCTACGGCCCTCTCCAGGCCCCTTATCGCCCGAAAGCTCGTCGATATAGCCTTAAAGGAGAATGCCACGGCTGTCGCCCACGGATGCACGGGTAAAGGAAACGACCAAGTGCGCCTCGAAATCGGAGTCAGAGCCTTGGCGCCTCATTTGAAGGTCTATGCACCTGTTAAAGAATGGGGAATGGATAGGGCTTCAGAAATCGAATATGCGAGGCGCCATGGCATTCCTATAGGCATCAAGAAACATGCCTACAGCATCGACCAGAATCTTTGGGGTAGGTCCGTCGAATGCGGCATCATAGAATATCCTGACCAGCCCCCACCAGAAGATGCCTTTACCCTTACTGTTCCGCAGGAAAGGGCTCCCGATAAAGCTGAGACTGTAACCTTAGGCTTTAAGGGAAGCGTCCCTGTCGCCTTGAATGGCGAAAAGATGGATGGAGTATCCCTCATAAGAACCTTGAACAAGATTGCTGGAGCCCATGGCATAGGACGCATAGACCACATCGAGGACAGGGTTGTGGGAATAAAGAGCCGAGAAGTCTATGAAGCCCCTGCAGCCATCTGCATCCTAGAAGCCCACAAGGACCTTGAGAAGATCGTCCTCACTGGCATGGAGCTTCGATTCAAGGAGCTCGTGGATTCCCAGTGGAGCTACCTTGCCTATGCGGGTCTCTGGTTCGAACCCCTTAAGCGATCCCTCGACGCCTTCATAGAGGCTATGGAAGGAAGGGTTGAGGGGGAAGTCAAGCTGAAGCTTTACAAGGGAAGCGTGATGGTGCAAGGGAGGTCATCCCCCTTCTCCCTTTATGATTTTGACTTGGCTACATACGATGCCAAGACAACTTTCAAGGCCTGGGCGAGTGAAGGCTTCATAGAACTCTGGGGCCTTCCAACAGTCGTAGCCCAGAGGGTTCTCTCCCGGAAGCCTGGGGGACAAAAATCATCTAATGAATCGAATAGAATGGAATAGAATGGAATGAAAGGAGGTGAAAGATCATGAAGGTCAAGTGCCCCGAATGCGATGGCAACATCAATGTCCCGGACGATGCAGTCCTAGGGGAAATCGTTTCATGTCCAGACTGTGGGCAGGAGTTCGAGATCCACAAGATCCAAGGAAGCCATGTGGAGCTGAAGCCTGCCGAGGTTGAAGGGGAAGATTGGGGAGAATAGGGTAGGTTTATGGTAAAAAGGAATGAGGATAGGGAAAGAAAGGGAAGGGATTAAGAAGAATAAAAGATCTAAAGATGATAAGAAAAGAAGGGAAGCGGAGAATAGGTCCTTCATAGGAAAGGAATTCTAACCGAAAAAGGCTTTTTAATAAGAGGGTTTGGCATGAGGTTTGTTGTTAAAATCGGAGGAAGCATCCTCGGTAGCGGAGGGACTCCTGACAGAGCCCTCATAGAGGATCTTAAAGCCCTGGCGGCAAAGGCATTCCTAACCATTGTCCATGGAGGTGGAGACGAGGTAACGGAGATGGCAAAAAGGCTCGGGAAGGAAACGGTTTTTGTAACTTCTCCAGAGGGCTTTCGGAGCCGCTATACGGATAAGGAGACCTTGGCTATCTACACGATGGTCATTGCTGGAAGGATAAACAAGGAGATCGCCTCGACCCTCCAAGCCTTCGAAGTCAAAGCCCTGGGACTTTCCGGTGTTGATGGGGGGCTTTTGGCAGCCGAGAGGAAGAAGAGGCTCATCGTCATCGATGAGAGGGGGAGAAAGCGGGCTATGGAAGGAGGCTATACCGGTCGAATCGTTTCAGTCAATACGGAGCTTTTGGAACTTCTTTTCAAGGGGGGTTATGTGCCCATTGTTGCCCCCCTCGCCCTCGGTGAAGGAGGCGAAATACTGAATGTCGACGGGGATAGGGCGGCCGCCGCTATAGCTGGGGCCCTAAAGGCCGATAAGCTCATACTACTGACAGACGTAGAGGGGCTCCTCCTAAACGGAAAGGTTGTTCCAAGGCTAAGAAGCTCAGAAGCTAAGGAAATCCTTCCTTCCATAGGACCTGGTATGATAACAAAGGTCCATGCGGCCCTAGAAGCCCTGGATGCCGGTGTAAAGGAAGCCGTCATATGCTCCGGAATTGGAGAGAATCCTATTATAGAAGCCATCGATGGCAAGAGGGGAACCGCTCTCGTTCCCTAGCCTTGAGAAAGGCTTAAAAGGGCTATATTTTTTGAAATGCGCAAAGACTAGCTAGGCTATTTAATTTAGTTAATTAGAGATGGTAATTAGATTTGGGATCCCATACGGATTCGAGGGGAGAGGACCGATGGATCGATCTTCTCATGAATATGCTTAAGATCTATAGCCCCTCCGGCCAGGAGAAGCCCTTGGCCTCCTACCTAGCCGAAGCGATGGGAAACCTCGGCTATGAGGTATCCCTTGATGCCGTAGGAAACGTCAGAGGAAAGAGGGGCAATGGTCGCCCCATCATAGTCCTTTGTAGCCACATGGATACGGTTCCTGGACCCCTTCCGATAAGGCTTGAGGACGACTATCTATGGGGAAGGGGTGCAGTGGATGCCAAGGCATCCCTAGCTGCCATGATCGCGGCCGGCGCATCCATAGATCCTTACGAGGGGCGAGGTACCATCCTTACAATAGGCGTCGTTGATGAGGAAGGGGCAAGTCTCGGAGTCAAGCATCTGGTAAAGGAACGCCTTCAGGCCGATTATGCCATCTTTGGTGAGCCCAGCGGCCTTGGAAACATAACCATAGGCTATAAGGGAAGGCTCCAGCTGAAAATTCGTTGTTCAACGGTCTCGGGTCATGCGGCCTCGCCCTGGGCCTTTGAGAATGCCATCGAAGGGGCTTACAGCATCTACATGAGGCTTAGGGGAAGCCTTGAAGCCCTTAAGGCTTCATCCATTGGCAATAGGTATGAATCCATAAGCGTTTGTATAACGGGCATTAGGGGAGGGGAGGCTCCGAATGTCGTGCCTGGAAATTGCGAGGCAACCCTCGATGTGAGACTACCCCCCTCTGTCAGGGTCGGAGAAGCCCTCAAGGTTGTAGATGAGGTTGTGGAGGCATTTAGAAGGGAAAATCCTAAGGTAAGGGTTGGGAGGGACCTCGAGGAATCATCGGAGGCCTTCGAAGTTCCTGAGGATTCTTCCCTTGTCCAAGCCCTTTCCAAAGCCATTTATGCTATCCTTGGGACGAAGCCGAAGCTTCTTAGGAAGACAGGGACGGGGGATATGAATCTCTTCGGTATGGAGCTTGGAATACCCTGCGTAACCTACGGTCCTGGGGAATCGAGGCTAGGGCATACGCCCAGGGAGTGCATAAGCCTAAGGGAATTCCTTACGAGCATTCAGGTTTATCGAAAAACCTTGGAGAATCTTTTCTCCTCTTTTTAGGAACTCAGGGCTTTTAGGGACTATTAGATGCCCTATCCCTATCCCTAGCCATAGCCTCAGCCTTATTCGTAGCCTCAGCCGTAGCCTTAGTCATAGCCTTAGCCATTATCGCCTCGACAGCCTCCTTGAGGAGCCTTTCAGCTTCGGCAAGGCTATCCCTCTTTTTTTGCAGGTTTTCCTTCCATACTTCCAAAAGCCTTCTCCTTTCGACCAGCATTCGCCTTACTTCCTCTGGCCTCGGGCTTCCTATGGATCTTCGGGATTCAACGAAGCCCCTAGGGTCGAGGGCGCATCTAATCTTTTCATTTCCGATACCAAGCCCTCTTCCTAGGATTTTGAAACTTACTTCATCCAAGAAGGCACTATCGATCTCCTCAAGGCTTCGTCCTTCCTCAATAGCCCTTGAAACAAGGGCCGCAACTATCATATGGCACGTACGGAAAGGAAGACCAGTTTCCCTCATAATCGTATCGGCAAGTTCTGTGGCCGTCGAGAAGCCCTCGCCAGCCTTGGCCAGCATCCTATCAGCCTTAAACTCTATAGTTTCTAGGGCTCCCCTAAGGATTCGAAGGGTGGACTTTGTCGCATCGAGGGTATCCCAAAGCCTTGGTGTCAGTTCTTGGTAATCCCTATTATAGGTGAGGGGAAGAGCCTTTAGCATGACGAGGGCTGCCAAAAGGTTGCCGTAGACCCTTCCAGCCTTTGCCCTCATGATCTCCATCGTATCAGGATTCTTCTTCTGGGGCATGATGCTACTCGTCGATGCATAGGCGTTGTCAAGCTCAGCGAAGGAGAATTCCGATGTGCTCCAGAGGACCAACTCCTCGGCTATGCGGCTAACGTTGCACATAAGAATCGAGAGATCGGAAAGAACCTCGAGGGCAAAATCCCTGGCGGCGACGGCATCCATGGAATTCTCTACCAAACCATCAAAGCCCAAGAGTTCGCATGTTCTAAGCCTATCGATGGGGAAGCCGGTTCCCGCCAGGGCTCCAGCCCCCAAAGGAGACCTATTAACGCGGGCATAGGCTTCCATAAGCCTTTCCAGATCCCTCTCTAGAGCATCGAAGTGGGCTATAAGGTGATGGGCCATCGTTACGGGTTGGGCATGTTGCGTATGGGTGAAGCCGGGCATTACGGTTTCGACATTCTCTTCAGCCCTCCTCAGAAGGGTTGCCTCCAGATCCCTAAGAAGTTCCATGAGCTCCAGTAGCTCCTTTCTAAGGGTCCATCGGATGCATGTGGCAACCTCATCATTCCTAGACCTAGCTGTATGAATTCTCCCTCCGATGGTCTCGGTAAGGCTTTCTATGAGCCTCGTCTCGATGACGATATGAATATCCTCCAGATCCGGCGTGCCCCTTAAGCCCTCGTATCCTTGGGCTTCTATATCCATAAGGGCCTTCAGGATTCTAGCACCGTCTTGCAGAGATAGGATGCCTGTCTCGACGAGCATAACGACATGGGCCATATCGACCTGAAGGTCTGCCTTGAAGATCCTCGCATCCTCCCTTATGGAGGATGTGTAATCGGCAACTTCCGGAACCCTTGCAGATCCTAAGCGTCCCCGACGAAGGATATCGCCCATAGTCTTTCAACCATCCTTAGGAATTCCAACTGGAAAAGCCATCCTAAGAATAAAGGGTTTATCGCCAATCTTCCAATCCTCCAATCAGCAGTATACTATGTTATGCTACTGTACTGTATCGACGTTACTTGGCTTCGGAAGGCTCCTAGGAGCCTAGTCCAAGGGCTTTAGGGGAAGGTTCATCGAGAATTAATCCTTATCCTTATTTTTCATCGTTTATACTCTTTATCCATCTCTTCAGGACTGTAAAGGCTATAAGATCTTTTTTGAAAAGTTTATAAAGAAGATGCTTAAATTTCTCGCAAAAATAGGTGTTGTCTGTATGGGAGACCCCAGCTCCCAAGCCAAATCTGACGTAAAAACGGCCGTTTCAGCCTTCTCCGGAGGCCTCGATTCTACCCTCGTTCTCATCTTTCTTCGCGAGAAGTACGGGTTCGACAAGATCGTTCCTGTCCTTGTAGACGTAGGTCAGGGCGAAGAGGAAATTCAGATAGCCTTTGAAAGGGCGAAGATCCTTGGCATAGAGCCCGTCTTCATCGATGCCAAGGATGAGTTTGTCAGAGAATGGATCTTCCGGTGCATAAAGGCGAATGGGAGCTACCAGGGCTATCCCGTTGGCACATCGATGACTAGGGTCCTCATAGCTACTAAGTGTGTAGAGGTTGCCAGGAAAGTTGGAGCGACGGCCATCGCCCACGGATGCACAGGCAAGGGAAACGACCAGTTCCGAATCGAGACGACTGTCAGCTACTTGGCTCCCGATATAAGGAATATAGCCCCTATCAGGGAATTCAATCTCATGCGGGCCGAGGAGGAGGAGATCCTGAAGAATTATGGGATAACTCCAAAAAGGCGAAGGGGGAAGCTTGGTGGGGACATTAACATGTGGAGCCATAGCATGGGAAGCGGACAGGTCGAGGACCTTGTATCCCAATATCCTGAGGATTATCTCTGGACCGTTTCCCCCGAAGAGGCGCCAGACAAGCCTAGGGAGCTGAATATCACCTTTGAGGGAGGCGTTCCCATTTGCGTCGATGGCATCGAGGATCCCGTTGAGATGATCCTCTACCTCAATAAGGTTGGTGGAGAGAATGGAGTTGGCCGCATAGACATCCTTGAAGATGGTATGATGGGGCTGAAGTCCCGGGAGCTCTATGAAGCCCCTGCAGCCACGATCCTCCTAAAGGTTCATGGGGACCTTGAGCAACTCACCCTTACGAAGGAGCAGCTCCAGCTGAAGAGATACATCGACAAGCTTTGGGCTGAGATCGTCTATCATGGTATGTGGGTCCATCCCCTCAGGAAGGATCTGGATGCCTTCATCGACTCAACCCAGGTCCATGTGAATGGCACATATAGGGTGAAACTCTACAAAGGAAATATAGAGATAGTGGAGCGCCAATCCAAGAGTTCCCTCTTCTCCCCTGAGATGAGGTCCGTGAAGCGAGCGGGCTTCGATCAGAGGGACGCCACAGGGGCGATAAGAATCCACACAGTCCCATACCAACTCCTAGGAAGGCTCGGAAGGTAGGTTAGAAGAGAAGAAGGGAGGAAAAGGGATAGACGGCCTATTGACTTTGAAACATTTTGATAGAGACTAGGCCCTTGGCAAGGAATTAGTGTTTCATAAGGAAGAGTGTATGCTTAAAGGTCTCACAAGCTTTCAAAGGGTATAGATCTTCCGAATCTCCTCCTTTCTGGCCTTCCCTTGCCTTGCCTTCCCTTGCCTTGCCTTTTCCTTCCTTCTATTCCCTAATTTTATAGGTTCCAGTCAAGCAGAACCCCTAGGACTTTATCCTTCTCTTCTATCAATAACCTATAAGCCTCAGCCGCCTCCGTAGCCTTTACAACTCTTGATATAAGCTCCCCGCACCTTAGCATACCTTTAGCCATAAGCTTGAAAATCGTCTTTCCGTCGTCTAATCGGGTCCAGTAGCCCTCAGAAGACTCGTAGGAAGGTCTTATGGAATTATGGGCGCCTATGACAAAAAGACCCTTCCTATGGACGTCCCTGTAGAAGTTAACGGTACTTAGCCCCCTTGTGCTTCCTAGAAGAACAACCCTTCCCCTCATGGATGCAAGCTTGAATGCCAATCCTATGGCATCTGGATACCCTGTAGCATCGATCACAACCCTAGCTCCCTTCCCATCTGTAAGCCTCTTAACCTCCTCTTCTGCATCCATTTTAGACGGATTTAGGATGTAGTCGGCGCCAAGCCTCTTAGCCATCATAAGCCTATTATCTAGGGTATCTATGGCTATAACGGGCAAGGCTCCATCCAATCTGAGGAGCTGGGAAGCCATCTGGCCTATAAGCCCTAAGCCCAAAACCACGGCAGGCTCTCCGAGCTCGATCTTCGATTTTCGGACTCCTTGAAGGGCTATCATGCCTAGATTAAAGAAGGAGGCTTCCTTTGGCGATAGGGTTTCTGGAACCTTAAAGCATTCTTCAGCCTTAGGATATACATGGCTTGCATGATTCGAGGGGGAGGCTACGAGGTCCCCGGGTTTAAACCCCTCTATTCCTATTCCATCTCCCACTTCCTCTACGATTCCTATGTTGCTATAACCAGGATATTGGGGAAAAATTCGGGAAGTGTTCTCCAAAGCCATTAAGAAGGCGGTTTCTGTTCCAGGGCTGATGAGGCTAAAGACGGTCCTTACGAGGAGCCTTCCAGACTTAGGGGGCTCCACTTCGAAGCCCTCCACATCCACCAATTTCGGAGCCCTGAAAACGACCCTGAAGCCTTCCATGCCCTCCTCCTCTGCCTTTCCTTTGTCTATAAGGTTTATCAGAAAAATATTCGGTTAATCGATTCTTTCCATTTCCTCGATGGGCAAGAGGCAATGGGGAGCAAAGGTTTCAGCAGGAATGTTCATTTCCATCAAAGCAGCCAAGGGTATGATTCCGGCTATCATCGATATCCCGCATCTATCCATGGAAACTGGGACTCCTAGAACAGGCTCATTCGGTTTCCCTATGGCGACGAGGCCTCCCCATCCATCGTTCCTAAGCTCTCTCAGGATCGATTCCGCCGCTTCCCTAGCTTCGTTGGGTATCTCCCTTAGATTAGCCGGTAGCATTCCAGAGCCCGTTTCGAGGAAGCGCATGACGGAGGTCAGGCGTCTATATACGAAGATCTCAGGAGGGGGAATCGTCGTACCTTCGTAAGCCACAAGCTCCGTAAACCTAGAGGGCTTCCTGTTCACGAACTGAACAAGCCCACCGTACCTTAGGATTAGAGGAATGCCCGCATGCATAAGGATTCCATCGATCGTAAGGTTACAGACCGTAAAGATGCCGATCTTTCCTTTAGGTACGTAAACGTTTTGATATTCTTCATCCTCATAAAGGATCTTCACGTATGGAGCTGGGAGAATTTCCTCCCTCCTTAGCCTTCTAACTATCTCTAGGACCTTTTCCAAGGAGTCCTTTTCGACGATGGAAACGTTCGCCACAAGAAGTCCCTTGCGGTTTTGGGGATTGTAGCTTACTCTATAAGCTAGGGATAGATACCGCGTGATGACGAAGTTGACCTTCTCGAAGGCAAGGGCGTTGTGGAGCTCCTCTAATCCCTTATCAGTTATGATCCTTCCATGACGCCCAACATTCCTAATGAGGCCCCTCTCAGCCAAGAGCTGGAGATGGTAGCGTACGGTTCGATCGTTCACGAGGAAGCCTTTCTTCGTAAGCTCCCTCTGAAGAATAGTGGAGCCCATAGGCATTCTATTCTCGCTCAGAATCCTTAGGATCTCTATCTCCTTTCTATAGCCCTCCTCAGCGGGGGAAACCATAGCCTTCATGGTTGAAAAGAATTCGATACAATAAAAAACTTTCCTGAAGCCTTGTCAAAAAAAGTGTAACCCTAACCCTCTTCATCGATTCCTCTAGGAGGCTGATCATGGCAAGGTTCTCGAGTCAAGAGGATCCGCATGAAACCTTCCTTATAGCCCTAAGGATAATTGCATCAAGTCTATGCTAGGATCATGATTTTATGGATGTGGAATGAATTTGGATACTAAATCGAAGCTCTAGATACAGATAAGGCAATCGGCTACCGGTTACCATAAACCTTATAAGCTTCCTTTTGAGCTTTTAATGACTCAAATGTTGGACTCAAAATACCTAAATTCGAAGCCCACAAACTGGACCTCCGTTAGGGTTAAGGATACTTCAGCCGTAAGCGGCATGTGCCCCCTCTGCATCGAGGAATGCCCCTTTGTATGCGAGATTTCCCTATCGGCGTTTAGAGGAAGGGAATCCCTCTACCCTCCTCCTTTCCTCTTTGGCCTTAGTACAGCAGGGGCTATGAAAAACTATGGTCTCGACTGGAGCCATTTCAACTTCCATTGCGAAGTTAGGGGAGCTGAGGGGATAGAGCCTGACCCGGATAAGGCCCTATTCCCCAACGTAGACATAGGGACCGAGGTTGGAGGTGTGAGGCTAAAGGCTCCTATCGTAACGGGGGCCCTTGGCTCCACAGCCATCGCAGCAAGGCATTGGAGGAGCGTAGCCATAGGTGCAGCCTTAACGGGCATTATTGCAACCATAGGAGAAAATGTCTGTGGCATGGATCCTGAAGCCGAGCTCAGCGGCGGAAGGGTTGTAAAATCTCCAGACCTAGAGGAAAGGGTGAAAGCCTACAGGGAGTTCTGGGATGGAAAGCATGGAGCCATAGCCGTCCAGACGAATGTCGAGGACGAAAGGCTTGGTGTTGATCTTTATGCTCTATCGAAGCTCGAGGTCGACATTATCGAGCGAAAGTGGGGCCAGGGTGCGAAGGCCATAGGCGGCGAGGTCAGGATTTTGGACTTGGATAGGGCAATAATGCTCAAAAGAAGAGGATACCTTGTCATACCTGATCCTGACGATCCTGAGGTGCAAGCAGCCTATAGGGCCGGCTTCTTCCAAAGCTTCGAGAGGCACAGTCGGGTCGGAATGGCTTCTAAGGAAGAATTCCTTGAGAGCATCGATAAGCTCAGGGAAAACGGTGCTAAACATGTAAGCCTCAAGACAGGTGCTTACAGGCCAACGGCTACGGCTTACACTATTAAACTAGCTTCGGAGGCCCGCATCGACTATGTAACCTTCGATGGATGTGAGGGCGGAACTGGTATGAGTCCAGTTCCTATGATGGACGAGATGGGAATACCAACTGTATACTTGGAAGCCCAGGTCTTGAAGTGCGCCCAGATCCTAAGGAGGAAGGGAAGGCATGTTCCGGACATAGTGATGGCTGGAGGCTTCGTGAACGAAACCCAGGTCCTTAAGGCTATAGCCTTGAGCAACTTTGACGGCGTTCCCTTGGTTAAGGCGGCCGTCACAGGTAGGGCAGCCCTCACCTCTGTTATGAAGGCCTCATACTTCGCTCGGCTTGCGAAGGAGGGGAAGCTACCGAAGCACTTCACCGAGTATTATGGAAAAGACTTGGAGAGACTATTTTTCTTCCTTCCGGAAATCAAGGCAAGGCTAGGAGAAAAGGCCGATAAAATACCTTGGGGAGCCCTAGGTCTTTACGGATATATGGAAAAGATGAGTGTAGGGCTTCAACAGCTCTTGGCAGGGCTAAGAAAGTTCAAGCTTAGCCTTGTCTCGAGACGAGATATCTTCGCCTTGACCGAAAGGGCTTCCAAGGCTACAGGCATACCTTTGCCTGAGGAATCCGAGGCTCTGGAGATGGAGGCCCTCCTTAGTTAGGGGATGTGCTTGACCTTAAGCTTCTGCAGGAACTGTATAAACCTTATAGAACGCAGGGATATGGAAGGTTTCGTAGCGTGCGTTAAAAATCATAGACCAGGAATAGCCTGCGAGGATTTCACCCCCGTGGAAGGAGCTACTTCGGGTCTCCTAGATGGAATGGGGTTCTGTCTCTACTGTAAAAACCTGACAATCGTCGACCAGAAGGCCGTCTGTGCTAGGAATCATAGACCAGGAATAGCCTGCGAGGATTTCAGAGATGCCTTCAGAGAGCTCAAGAAGCTCGCCTCCATCAGAAGGTTTGAGGTCGCTAGGGTAAGGGTGGGCTAGCATCGGGTGACAAGGCTTTGTATGGCTATGGAGGCAAGGTTCTTGTAGTAGACCTTAAAAAGCGAAGGCACAAGGTTCTCGGGCTAGATGAAAACTTCGTTTTGAAATGGCTTGGTGCCACAGGCTTTGGAATAAAGCTTCTCTATGACTTTCAAGAGCCTAATATAGAGCCTCTAAGCTACGGAAATCCTTTGATCTTCGTCACAGGACCCTTTGCTGGTACGATGGTTCCTTGCAGTCCAAGATTTGGGGTCTTTGCAAAATCGCCCCAATCCTTGCTTCTTGGAGAATCTTACTCCTCCGGTTTTTGGGGAGTGGAGCTCAAAAGAGCAGGGTACGATGGACTTATGGTTTTGGGGGCTTCTGAAAAACCCCTTTTCCTATACATAGAAGATGAAGACGTAGAATTTATGGACGCAGCTCACCTTTGGGGTGCAACGACTTGGAAGACCGAGGATGAGATCCGAAAAGATCTAGGAAACTACGACATTAGGATCGCCTCCATAGGTCCCGCAGGTGAGAACCTCGTTAGGTTCGCATGCATCATTAATGACAGGTACAGGGCCGCTGGCAGGACGGGGCTTGGGGCCGTTATGGGCTCCAAAAAACTTAAGGCCATAGCCATTAGCGGAAGTCGCCCCGTATCCGTAGCGAGGCCTGAAGAGCTTGAGGAGAAATGCCTTGAACTCTACAGGAGATTCCAAGGGCCTAGCACGAGCAAGTACAGGATGCTCGGAACATCCGCGAACATCCTGACCCTTAATGCGGCAGGAGCAATGCCAACGAGGAACTATAGGGATGCCGTCTTCGAGGAAGCCTACAATGTCAGCGGGGAGATCCTTAATGAAAGATTCGTATCGAAGATCCAAGCTTGCTCCGCCTGCCCTATGGGGTGCGAGCACATAGCCTCTATCCAGAACGGAAGGTTCAAAGGAACAACAGTTAGGGTTGAGTACGAATCCCTTTGGGCCTTAGGGCCCTACTGCGGGGTTGGCGACCTTGAAGCTGTGATAAAGGCTATAGAGCTTTGCGACCTATACGGAATGGACACCATATCCTCGGGAGTTACCATAGCCTTCGCCATGGAATGCTTCGAAAGGGGCTTTCTAACCGAGGAGGATGTGGGGGGCTTTAAGCTTACTTTTGGCAATGCGGAAGCTCTTCTTGCCATCTTGGAAGCCATAGCCCACCGTAAGGGCCTTGGTAGCCTACTAGCCGAAGGCGTGAGGAGGGCTTCCCAAATCCTCGGTAAGGGATCGGAGGGCTTCGCGATGCATGTGAAAGGAGTTGAGATGACGGGCTACGATGTAAGGGGCTTGAAAACCTCAGCCCTTGGTTACGCCATCTCGAGAAGGGGGGCCCACCATCAAACCCATGGTGCCTACAGCCTCGACCTCTCAGGAAAAGTTGACAGGTTCAAGGTTGAAGGAGGTAGGGGGGAGCTTGTGAAAGGCATGGAGGATCTCTACGTTCTCTACGATTCCCTCCCACTTTGCAAGTTCTCGAGGGCCGCTTTGAAGGGAGTAGACGAGATGGCAGAGCTCTACTATCTAGTGACAGGCTTCAAGAAATCAGCCCCAGACCTCCTTAAGACGGCTGAGAGAATCACAAATATGGCAAGGATCTACAACCTTCGGGAGGGGCTTACAAGGCTTGAGGATACCCTCCCACCAAGGATTATGAGGGACCCCATACAAAACGGCCCTGCGAAAGGAAGCTTTGTCAAGCCAGAAGAGCTCGAGCTCCTCGTAAGGGACTACTACGGGGCGAGGGGATGGGATTGCGATGGAGTTCCTAAGCAAGAGAAGCTTTTGGAGCTAGGCCTTGAAGAATGCGATCCTAGGGCTAAGACTTTGCCGAGGATGGAGGTTTAGCTTTGAAAAAGTTCAAGTTTGTACATTGCGATCCCTTCAAATGCGTTGGTTGTGGGATTTGTGAATACATCTGCTCCTTTATGTACGAGAAGGCCTTCCGCCCTTCCTCCTCCAGAATAAGAACCGTAAGGATCTATCCGGACAAGAACGTTTCTATAGCCTGTGTCCTTTGTGAAGACCCCCCATGTGTAGAGGCTTGCCCAAGGGATGCCTTAAGCCAAGATGGACTTGGCATCATAAGGGTTGAGGCTTCGAAGTGTACGGGTTGCGGTCTTTGCGTAGAGGCCTGTGATTTTGGGACAATTATGATTCATCCTGAGCTTCGGGTTGCCCTCGTCTGCAACCTTTGTGATGGAAATCCTGCCTGCATCGAAGCCTGTCCAGAGGATGCCCTGAGCCTAACGACGAGGGAAATCCAAGCCCAGATGAAGAGACTGAAGCTTGCCTCTAACTTAACAAGGGGTCTTCATGGAATCGATAGGAATTAAAATTAAGGTCTTCTTAATAGGTCGGATAGGGGAGAAGAAAGGCGTTAGGGAATTCGATGCTATTCTACAAGAAAACGCAAGTCTCCAAGATCTTGTAGTTCTGCTTTCAGAAAGGCTTGGGGCTTCCTTTGCAAAAGAATTGAAACCCATCGAAGGCATAGGAGCCCCTTTATATGTCCTCATGATCAACGGAATTTCTGCAGATCTTGATGCCCTATCCTCCATCAAACTGAAGGATCAGGATGTTGTAACCGTAGCTCCAATTCTTATCGGAGGAGGTTAATCATTAAGTCGAGGTTGCTAAGCCATTATGGTGAAAAAGGGCTAGAAGGGCAAATGAAAGATATGGGTATTGGAAAGTTTATGGACCCCTGATCCCAAGATCCAGCATTTTTTTGGCAAGGAGCCTTACCCAAGCTCCAGCATACTTGTTCTCGGAAAGCTCGGTAAGATACTCGTTCCAAGAGAGCCCCTTGGCTCTCCTCCATACTTCGTAGCCCTCAAGGAGGTTCTGATAAGCCCTCGAGTGTTGCTCGCAGACGAGGCTGTCAGACTTCCTTTCGCATATTAGGCACTTGTTCAATTATCGATCTTCCCCTCCCGCCTTCTCCTTCTTCGGACAAGATGGATTTAGGCATAGGATCCAAGGCCTCCTCCCTAAAGCCTTCACCCGAAGGGTAGGCCAGCCACATCCTTGACAAGCATCTCCCGTTGGCTTGATGGTCCCCCTCTGGGGTAAGGGGTATGAAGCCTTACACAAGCCCTTGAAGAAATTGCTACATCCGACGAAGCGCTTTCCCGTTCTTCTGGATCTGAGGATGAAAAGGGTTCCGATTCCACAGACAGGACAGGCCCCTACGCTACGCTGCTGCTGCAAAACCTTCCTTACGATAAGGCTGAGCTGCTCTCCCAGCTCCCTTTCTCTCGCCTTAAGCTCTTTGAGGACGGGCTTTATCCTTTCGATAGCCTCGGCCAATACCTTTTCCCTTGTCTCCAAGCCCCTCTCAATGGCATCCATGCGGCTCTCAAGCTCCCTAGTCATATCAACGCTTATGATGACTGGGGAGAACTTCCCTAAGACCTCATCCACATCGAAGCCCAGCTCAGTAGCTGCCATGCGCTCGTCCCGAACGTAGTTTCTCTTATAAAGGGTATCGATAATCTCAGCCCTTGTAGCCTTCGTTCCAATCTGCCAATCCTCCATAAGTCTAAGCAGGCTACTGGGGTTAAACCTTGGAGGAGGATCCGTAAACCTTTCCACGGCTTCAACCTTTGTAAAGAGGACTTCCTGCCCTACCTTTAGAGGCGGAAGGATCTTCTCCTCGCCCTTCACATAGGGTCTGTAGAACCTAAGCCATCCCTCCTCCAAGATGCGGCTTCCTTGGAGGAAGAACTTGTAGCCACTATTCTCGATCTCAACACGAAGGCTTTCCCTGAGGGATTCTTCCGCAAAGGTTGCCAAAAAACGCTTGACGATGAGGTCGTAAATCTTCCTCTCCGAGGGATTGAGCTCCCTTTCAGGCGCCTTACCCGTAGGATAGATCGCCGGATGGGCCGAATCCTCCTTCTCGCCCTCATGGGGAGCGATCCCTTCCTTTGCTAGGAGTTGTTGGGCGAGGGCTTTGTAATCGGGTATCTGGGCAAGGGCCTCGAGGATTCCGCGACTGTCTATGGTGGCGGGTAGCTTTTGACTCGATGTCCTTGGGTAGGATATGAGGGCCGAAAGGTAAAGGGCCTCGGCAATTCCTAGGGTCCTAAGAGGTGTGAAGCCAAAGAGCCTGTATGCCTCAGCCTGTAGATCCCCTATGTTGAAGGGTGTTGGGGGTGCCTGGGCAATCCTTCGGGTCCTCATATCCTTTATTAAGCCAATTTTACCTCCGCATTTTTCAACGATCTCCTGGGCTTCTGCAAAGGTCTCGATTCGATCCTTTTCATAAAGGGCTTCGAGGGATCTCCCAGAGACCTTTACGATCGCATCGATCTTCCAGTATGGCGTTGGAACGAAGCTTAGGATTTCCTTCTCCCTCTCGACCACGAAGTGAAGCGTTGGTCCCTGAACTCTTCCTGTACTGATAGTAAAGTACCTGCCGCTTTCTTTAGCCACGGCGGAGGTTAGGGCCCTCGTCAGGTTTACTCCATAGATGAAATCGACCTCATGCCTAGCCCTTCCTGCCTCTATAAGGGGAAAGTCGAGTTGGGGGGAAGCGTTTTCGTAGGCCTTAACAAGCTCCCTTTCCGTAAGGGTTGAGAAGCGCATCCTTTTGGCTTCTTTATCCTTTTCGCCACAGGCATACTTTAGAATGTTATATCCTATGAGGGAGCCTTCGATATCGAAGTCGCAGGCCGATATGAAAGTGTCCGCCTCCTTGGCAAGTTCAGAGATCGTCTCGATCCAAAGTTTCGTTTGGGAGGCTCCCCGCTCGGCCAAATACCTTGGAGCCCAATCGATTTCGAAAATCGGATAGTCGTCCCTCCCTCCTTTAGCCTGGCATACGGTGTAGAGATGCCCCAAGGCCGGAACGACGATGAGGTTTTCCCCTTTTCTAGACGCGAGGAAGTAGGGAATGCCCCTTTTCATGCTCTTTTTTGGCTTTCCTCTATCGTCAAGGGCTTCAGCGATACGCTGGGCTGCATCAGGCTTCTCGGCGATTATCAGCACGCCCTTTACCATACGAAGACCCACTTCCTCAGAAGCCTGAGCTTATGCCATATATACGTTTTGCTCTATGATATGATAAGACGGGATACGAGGAGATGCATAGAAATGCGTCAACGATATTCTAAGATTACTTTCCCGAACACCTATACCTTGGCATCAATAAATTTCATTAAGGATTTGGTTCCTTAAGCATCTTAAATTGAAGTTGAAGTTAAGAAAGGAAGTTATTTGAAGAAAGGAAGGCATTTTATAAGACTACCCTCGACGGAAAGCTTGGGCATAAAAAACATTTCTTCTCGAACCTTAAAGACATAATTTCGATAATTTGTCGCATGAGGCTTGAAAATTCCTATTCCCAAAGATTTTTCTGGAAATCTTAGATAATTTAGAATGATGAAAAATGGCTGAGCTAGCCTTGAAAGGTGGGAAACCCGTCGCTCCTTATGGACTTAGAACTGAGTGGCCAGTCTTAGATGAAACGGATAAATACGCAGTTTTGGAAGCCCTTGTAAGCGGTCGATGGTGTTCCCTTACCCATGGTCCTGATACGAAGAACGGGCAGTTTGAGGCCGCCTTCGCCCAATATCTCGGCGTCAAATATGGGCTCCTTGTTAATAATGGAACAAATGCCATCGCCTTGGCTTTGAAGGCCGGAGGCGTAGGCCATGGGGACGAAGTCATAGTTCCAGCCGTCACCTTCATTGCCACGGCAACGGCAGCCGTGCAGATCGGTGCCATTCCCGTTTTCGCAGACATAGATCCGGAAACCTACCAAATAGATCCGTCATGGATAAGGAAGCTTATTACGCCTAGGACGAAGGCGATCGTTCCAGTTCATTATGGGGGCTATCCAGCCAACATGGATGAGATAATGGAGATAGCCAAAGAGCACAACCTCGTTGTCGTAGAGGACTGCGCTGAGGCCCATGGCTCCGAGTGGCGTGGAAGGAAGGTTGGCTCGATAGGGCACCTCGGAGCCTTCAGCTTCCAGCAAGGAAAGCCCCTGACATGCGGTGAAGGAGGCTTTGTCTCCACGAACGATGAGGAACTTTATGCGAAATGCCTTTCCTATGCAAATTTTGGAAGGATGCCCGGAAGGCCCGTTTATGAGCATCACGTCATAGGCTATAATATGAGGATGACGGAGATCCAAGCAGCCCTCCTCCTATCCCAATTCAGAAGGCTTCCGTATCAGACGGAGATCCGCTACATAAATGGCGAATATATGGCTAAGGAACTCGAGAAGATCGGAGGCGTCTCAGCCCTGAAAAGGGATCCGAGAATAACGAAGCGTGGCTACTACTTCTACTTCATCCGCTACGATGCATCCAAGTTTAAGGGCGTTACGAGGGATCTCTTCATGCGAGCCTTGAGGGCTGAGGGAATTCCTTGCGGAACAGCGCATAACGATCCCATATACAAGAATCCAGCCTTCTTGGAGCTGAAGTCCATCTACGGAATTCCAGTAGATTATACAAAGGTTCAATGCCCTGTCTCGGAGCGCATCTACCGAAACGAAGTGATCGCCCTCGGAAAGGATTTCCTTATGAAAAGGGAGAACGTCGACTTAGTGCTGGAAGCGATAAGGAAGATAAAGGAAAACGCGGAAGAACTCCTTGAGTGAGAGAGAATTTGAAACTCTTCGACTGTAACGCATGTTTAGGCACTTCGATGCTTCGCCCCCTCCGATACGCGGAAAGTGGCGAAGAACTCCTAGCCGAAATGGATTATTACGGCATCGCCGAAGCCTTGGTCTACCATGCCAGGCAGAGGGACGATTCCCCCGTCGTCGGTAATGAGATCCTTATAGAAGCGATAAAGCCCTACCCTAGGCTTCATGGAGTCCTCGCCATCCTCCCATTACAAACCGGGGAGCTCGGCTCTAAAGAAGAAATCCTTGAAAGGATGAAGAAGCATGGCGTAAGGGCCTTTCGCGCCTTCCCTTCGGAGCACAAGTATCTGATGACGAGGACCGCCCTTTCTTCGCTATACGATCTTATGTGCGAGAGAAGGATACCCCTTTTCATTTCCATAAACGAATCCTGTGGAGGCATATCTGGCTGGTATCTTATAGAGAGGATCCTATCAGATGCGCCTGAACTTACGCTCATAGTCACTGAGCACGGCTCCTGGGGCCACGATCGATTTTTCAGACCTTTAATCGAGAAATACGAGAACCTTTACCTCGATATTTCGAGGTATGAATTGGATGGAGGCATAAGGGATTTCTGTAGAAAATATGGGGCGGAGAGACTTCTCTTCGGAACAGGTTTTCCAAACTGGAATCCGGGCGGTCCGATACTCATGCTACTTCAGGCGGATATATCGGGCAAGGAGCGCCAGGCCATAGCTTCTGGAAACCTCGAAAGGATTCTTGGAAGGGTTCGGCTATGAAAGTAGAAAGTTATGGGAATTCGCATCCCTCGCCCTTAGTCAGGGAATTCTTGGAGAAGGGCAGGAGTGAAACATGCCCAGTTATCGATATGCATGCCCATCTAGGACCATATCAAGGCATATACTTTCCAAATCCTTCAGCGGAAGACATGGTTCGTACGATGGATAGATGCGGCGTTAGGCTCGTGGTTTCGAGTTCCCATGCAGCCCTCATAGATACGAGGGAAAATATCAAGATGGAAGATACGGTAAGGCGATACCCAAATCGCTTCAGGGCCTACTGGGTCATAAACCCAAACTATCCTGAAAGAATCAAGGACGAGATAGAGACTTTTTCAAAATCTAAGGGATTCGTAGGATTCAAATTTTTATCCGATTATCATAGGCATCCTCTAACAAGTCCAAGGTACGAAAGGGCGCTTGAATATGCGAACGAACGCAGATTGCTCGTCCTGATGCATACATGGGGTGGAAGTCCCTTCGATTCGCCTTCCCATGTGGAACAGTTAGCAAGGAAGTACTCCGAGGCTATGCTTCTCATGGGCCATTCGGGCTATGGAGAGTGGGAGAAGGCCATTAAATTAGCCAGGGATTATCAAAACGTTTACTTGGAACTGACGGCTGCCTATGCCATAAATGGCGTTATTGAATGGATGGTTAAGGAAGCTGGCTCTGAGAAGATATTGTTCGGAACGGATCTCCCTTGGTTCGATCCCCACTATGGAATAGGTTGCGTTATCTTCTCAAGGATAGGGGATGAGGATCGCCACAACATCCTTCACAGAAACGCAGAAAGGCTTCTTGCTCCCTACCTTTCATTTTAGCATCATAGTTTCCATACAATACAGCACTTAGAGATTGTTGCTGAATCTGGGCTATACTATATCGGGATGAAGAAGGTCCGTCCTTTTCCTTTCCTTCCTTCCCTTTTCTTCTCCAAGGCTTTCTCCTTGCACTTAAAAAGCGAAAAATGAAATGTATGAGGGCCTTTCTGAGGGCTGGGCTTTTTTGGAACTAAGCCCCTACCAGTTGTTAAAGGGGTGCAGCCCTCTCTATGTCTAGATATGGGAACCTCTTTAGAGCCTCCTTATCCAGTTCGACTCCAAGCCCTGGCCTATCCGGAACTTCGATGTAGCCTTTCCTTGGAAGAAGGGGATTCTTGACGATTTGCTCTTGGAACTCGGGGCAGCTGTTGTTCCAAGACCTGTTCGATTCGAGGTAGAACTGATTGGGCGATGATGCCATCAGCTGGACATTGGCGGCAGTGTTTATGGCGTTATGCCAATTGTGAGGACATAGAAGGACTTCCTCCAAGCTTGCCATGAAGGCTATTCGGCTAGCCTCGCTTATCCCCGCCACATCACAGTCTGGCTGGACGATTCCATAGCAGCCCTTTTCAAGCCTAACCTTGAATTCCCATCTTGTGGCTAGACCTTCGCCCCCAGATATAGGCACGTCAACGGCCTTCCTCAGTTCAGCATAGCCTTCGATATCGGATCCGGGAAGGGGCTCCTCAACCCAGGTTAAATCATAACGCTCAATATTTCTTATAGCGTTGATGGCAACCTTCGCACTCGGAAGCCTCATGTTCCACTCCACCATGAGATCTAAGTCCTTCCCGAGACCTTCCCTGGCCGCCCTAACCTTCTCCCTATAGTCCTCGAGGGTTACCCTTAGCTTATAGCCTAGAAAGCCCTCCTCCCTGAACTTCTCGGCCTCGCGCCTTATCTCTTCAACCGTATTTCCAAGCTGACCGGCGCTTGCGTAGACCTTTATTCGATCCGTACGTTTTCCGCCTAAAAGCTTGTAAACTGGAACCTTCGAAGCCTTTCCTAGGATGTCCCATAGGGCTTGATTTACGCCTGCCAAGGCACAATTGACAGTCCATCCATAATAAAGGGTAGGAGTAGCGATATGAAGGGCATCGAAGGGATCCTTTCCTAAGAACATGGCTTTATGATCCCTGAGCCAAGTCTCCATAAGCTTTGGATTCCCGTAGACGCTAGGCTCTCCTATGCCCTCGATTCCATCATCCGTCTCGATTCGGACGATCATCATGTCGTTCTTAAGGACCCTTTGACCGTAGGCCCTACCATCCCAATTGAGCTGGTGCTCCTTAGGAACTGGACTGGAAAGAAGGATTGTCTCAAGGCTCCTAATCATCATAGGTATTCACCAAGGCTATAATTATGGGAACTCCTTAAAAATTGTGGGTAAGGGCTTCCGGCATCTAATCTAATTTAATGGCGTCCAAGCTTATGCTACATCATTCAAGCCTTCGGTCGAGCCAGTGGAACCTGAATCCTAGGCAAGCTTTTTTCCTTTCTATGTATAAAGGGGACCGTGGGTGCATCGCTTGTGGTCAAGTACGACCTTCTCATCAAGGATGGCTTATTAATCGACCCATCCCAAGGCATAAAGGCCAAGATGGATGTGGCCATCCTTGAAGGCAAGGTAGCCGAATTGAAGGAGGGCATCGACCCATCGAATTCGAGGCATCTTTTAGACGCGAAGGGGCTGATAGTTACTCCAGGTTTAATAGATCTCCATACGCATGTATACTACCTTCTGGGTCACTGGTCCTGCGATACCTTGGAGGTCGATTCCACAAGCCTTTCTAAGGGAGTAACCACGGTCCTAGATGCGGGTTCCATATACCCTGAGGATGTGGATGCCTTCAGGTATTACATAGCCAATAGGTCAAGGACTAGGGTATACGCTCTCCTATGCATGAGACGCCAGGGAGGACGCTATGCTGAGGCTGTAAAGGCTAACAGGGATCTTGTCATCGGCATTAAGTGGCATCATGGTCCCCCGGAGGAAGATGCGGCTACGCTTTCGATGGCAAGGGATGCGGCCGATTGGGGAGAATGCATACTAATGTGCGAGCCTTACGGACTTGAGCTTAAGACGATTCTGGGTCGCCTTTACAAGGGGGATGTCCTTACCCACAGCTTCCATCCTCCTCCTAGGAAAGGGCTCTTGGATGAAAACGGAAAGGTCCTTCCTGAGGTATGGGAGGCCGTCAATCGCGGCGTCTACTTGGATCAAGGTCACGGAAGGTCTGGCTTCAGCTTCCAAGTGGCCGAGAAATGCTTGGAGCAGGGCTTACTGCCTTTTACGATAAGTACAGACTTGCACAAAAGGTGCCTAAGGGGCCCCGTGTACGATATGCCAACCACCATGTCCAAGTGGTTAGCCTTAGGCATGCCTTTGGAGGAGGTTGTAAAGCGTTCCACTTGGAATCCAGCCATAGTTCTGAGGAAGGAGGATGAGATAGGAACCCTTAAGATTGGCGCGTGCGGCGATGTGGCTTGCTTTAAGGTTCTAGAGGGAACCTTCTCCTTCCTAGACTCGGTTGGCGAAACTAGGAGGGGAAGATATAAGCTCGAGGCGATCCATGTGATAAGGGCAGGGGAAGTCGTTTTCTAGGAGGCTTTGATATGGCAAAGGCCCTGGTCCTTAAATTGCCAGGGGAAGGCTTTGAGGCGGAGATCCTCCTTCTAGAGGAGGAGGCCCCTGGGACCTGTAAAGCGATTTTAGGCTCCCTCCCCATCAGAGGAAAGCTCGTCCATACGAATTATTCAGGCCAGATGGTCACGATAGAGCTTAGGGGACACGATATGATGAAGGCTCCAAAGGAGAATCTGGTTAAGGATGTGAGACCAAGGGACGTTACGTACTGGTACAGCTACTGGGACGATCCAGGGCTAATCCATGGCGTCGATGAGTATGTAGAGCTAGGCTTCGTCTATGGAAGGTCTGCTCGCCCATCCTACGTAAGGGGAGCTAAGGCCGTGAACCTCTTCGGAATCGTTTCCTCGAATTTTGGGAGCCTCTTCAGCCTTGGTAGGCGAATAAGGATCGAGGGAGCCAAGGAGGCGATCCTAGAATCGAAGTAATCGATTCGAAGTAGGGAGGCCAGGGAAGCCATGGTTAAGGAAAGGATAGAGCTATTCATGCTGAGACAGAAGGTTAGGGCAGTAGCAACGCTCCTTATGGATGAGGCTCCTAAGACATGCCAAGCCATCCTAGGGATTCTCCCAGCCGATTTCAAGTTCATAACATGCGCCTGGTCCGGTGCGGAGATTCTCACATATCTTGACCCGCCAAAGGTTTTGAAGATTGAGCCCGAGAATCTGGTCTGGGATGTCCTTCCAGGGGACCTGTGTTACTATTACATGGCCGGACCTGTAACGAAGGAAGGGTCCTATGTGGGCACCTCTACGACCGACTATGCTGAGATCGTCATATACTATGATAGGCATGCGAAGGGCTCAGGTGGAAACCTTTTTGCCAGAATAACCGAGGGACTCGAGGAGTTTGCCAAGGCTGCTGGAAGAATCCGATGGGAAGGGGCAGAGATGATAAGGTTTAGAAGACTCTAGGCTTTAGAAAAAGGGATTCGATGCCTTTTATCGATACGAAAGGATCTGGAAGCTTCTGATGCGCTAGATTCGAGGGGTCTTTCCTTCATAGGCGGAAGAGAGGGCATTAGGCTTATGTAAAAAATGGGAGAATTAGCATCCCGTCGCTTCCATCTGCCTCCATTTTTCCTTTCGCCTTTTTCACTTCATAGATCCTTTAACCTTCCTGTCTCGATGGGCTATAGGCAGGCTTCAGCCATAGCCTTTAGGATCTTATAAGGCTCTTTGGCCTTCACGATACCGCTTGCCAAAAGGACACCTCTTGTCCCAAGCCTTAGGGCAATTTTCACATCCTCGGCATCAGATATGCCAGCTCCACAGAGTATGGGAAGACTGGGATTCACCTTCGATATGAGGTTCAGAACTCCCGTTATGGCTTCAGGTCTTTCCTTGCTTACAGCCCTTCCTGTAGCGATGAGTTCAGGCGGCTCATAGGCTAAGGCATTAGGGGAGAGGGAAGCCACAGCTAGGCTAACTTCTGGAGTATCCGCACAGGCAACGGTTGCAAGGCCGACATCCCTAGCCCTCTTAATGGCTTTATCGAGATCCGCAAGAATAAGCCTTCTTTCCGAGTGATTTAAGAGGGTTCCTATGGCTCCGGCATCCTTTACAGCCTCTGGGGTTAAGGCTCCTGTATATCTGTCCGGTGGGAGGGGATCCATGTGTTGCGCGAGGACAGGAATTTGGACCTCATGGCTTATAAGGCGCAGATCCACGGCCTGGGGTGCAACAGCTATACAGGTTCCTGTCTCTGAGGAAACATCTTCAGCAATCTTGGCAAGCTCAAGGGCTTTCTTCCCCAAAGCTTCTGGATAGGCTTTAAAGTTCACGATGATGATCGGAAATCTAAGTCTTGATAACGCCATGGCTTAAACTTTCTAAGTCAAAATTTTAAGCTTTCTCTTACCTTGAGCGATTGTTTGATTTTATAATTTTTATTCAATTCCTTGCATCAGTTCCCCATTCATAGAAGATGTTGTGATGTGATATATGGGCTGGTGTGAAGTGAGCTATGGAAAACTAGGCTCTAAGGCTAGGACAAAGCTTCCCTAGGGGTCACGATACGGATCGAGTAGTCATGCCGCTTCGGAACCGGATGGATGGGAAGAAGCTGCGTCAAAAGCTCAATTTTCGAAACCCTCGATGGAAGAGGGAATTCCATGAAGGATGTCTAGACCCTAGAACAATTGTTCTAAGGCTTAGGATTAAGGCAAGCGTTGCAAATAGAATAGCAAGCCCTCAGTAGGTACGATAGAGTGAGTATAAATGAAAGTGAAAGAGAAATCCTCAGAAAATTCGAATTCAAGAGGGAATATAGGTAGGAGGAAGAAGATTCTTCTACGCATCTATGCCCTTTCCGTTATATTATCGATCTTTGGATTCGCAATCCTAAACTTCTTGAACCTTTCCTTGGGTTTAAAAGTCATAAAGACAACCGGCGAGCTTTCAAGGTTTTCGTCCTATGAAGAATTGAAGGTCTTCTTAAACAATAGCAGGATTACGAACAGGAGCCGGGGCTTCTACCCGACCCTCTCAGAGGACGCGGGGGTTTTTACCAAGGCTCCCCAAGCTTCCTCCGTTTATGAATATTCCCTAACGAATGTGCAAGTTGAAGGCGTCGATGAGGCAGACGTTGTGAAATGCGATGGAGAGTACATTTACTTCGCCTCTTATGAACGCCTAATCATAATCAGGGCATATCCTCCCGAGAGGGCCAAGGTTCTAGCTCGGGTGGACTTTAACGGGACGATAAGGGGTCTTCTCGTCAAGGACGATAGGCTCGTTGTCTTCGAGGAATTCTACGATACCTTCCTTTATTCGAAAAAGGATGCAAAGGCTTCTCCCAACGTTTCAACCTCGATATCGATTGTTCCGCCTATTTCATGGCAAGCGGAAACCAGAGCTTGGATATACAGCATCGAGGATCGGGAAAAGCCAAACCTTCTAAGGGTGATTTCGGTCAACGGAAGTTATTTCACATCAAGGATGATCGGCGATTACGTATATCTCTTTGTCAGCCAACCTACCATCGTAATCGAGGGGGAGGTTATGCTCCCAATAATTTCTTACGATGGAAATTTCGAAAGGATCGAAGCCTCGCAAATCTACTATTCCAACGCCTCCGCCGACTACTGGTATGCCTTCACGACGATCCTTTCCTTCACCATAAGGAATCTAGAACCTCCGGAACATGAAGTCCTTCTTCTTGGAACTGCAAGCGCCGTTTACGTATCCATGGAGAATGTCTATGTGGCGATCCCAAGGATGCTGGGTTATGGAAACTCATTGGGAAAGGTCTCAGATTCGGAATCTGATGGAACGGAGATCCATAGGCTTCGCATCATGGACTCTGGCGAAATCGAGTATGAAGCGAGCGGGGTTGTACCGGGGCATGTTCTGAACCAATTCTCCATGGATGAGCATAACGGATACTTTCGGATTGCGACGACCGTTCATAGCTATTCGAGGGAAGAAGGCTTCCTTTCATCCAATAGCCTTTACGTCCTCGATCTAAGCCTTTCTATCGTTGGAAGACTCGAAGGGCTAGCCCCTGGAGAGACCATATACTCAGCTAGGTTTCTTGGAAACCGAGGTTATCTTGTCACCTTCAAGAAGGTCGACCCTCTATTCACTATAGATCTAGAGGATCCTAGGAATCCCAAAGCCCTTGGAGCCCTAAAGATAAGCGGATATTCAGACTATCTTCATCCTTACGGCGATGGAATCATCCTAGGCATAGGGAAGGAGACCGTGGAAGCCGAAGCTTCCGAGGATTTTGCCTGGTACCAAGGAATCAAGATATCCATCTTTGATGTCAGAGATATTGAAAGGCCTAGGGAAATCGCCAAATATGAAATCGGGGATCGTGGAACCGATTCCCCAATCCTTAGGGACCATAAGGCTCTATTATTAGATAAGCGAAGGGGAATCCTCATCCTTCCGATCCTCCTTGCTGAGATCGACGAAGAAAATTATCCAAAGGGAGTCCCACCCTACGCCTATGGGGATTACATCTGGCAGGGCGTCTATATCTTTCGTATAGGGGAGTCGGAGCTTGATTTGGTAGGAAGGGTTACGCACCTCGAGGCTCTTGGATCCTTGGAAGAGAGGTATTTCGTGAAAAGAGCCTTGTATATCGATGGCACCCTCTATACAATCTCCGACGGGAAGTTGAAAGTGAACGATCTAAATAGCCTAGCTGATATCAAGGAGCTAAAGCTTTAAAATCAACTAGAATCTGAGCTAGGGAGCCCCAGGATAAAAACCCTAGGTGATACAATTTTCTAAATGATGTTCATAAATGAAGAAAAATCTCCGATCGATCAACATCGGAATGCTAGTAAATGCTTTATGGCTAAATTCCTTTTTCCGAATAATAGTAGCCATCGTTATTTCTTATTTGATAGCCCTTTTCAAAATTTTTCCATGTTAATAGATGGAATGAAAGAAAATTCAAGAAATAAAAATTAAGCCGCCAAGTTTCGTAAACATTTATCGTTCATAAATCAAAATATTGCCCTGGCTATGGATAAGCTCCATGACTTCAAGACCCTGGCTATATTCTTTCTTTATTAAGAGCGAATTCTGTAAACTCAGATCGAGAAAGGAAGGGAGGGGAGAGGAGGCTAAGGATCACTCTATTCCCCATTTTTTCGTAATTTTCACTAGAATGAATATTACGAAGGCTACGATGATGAATGTTATAAAGGCACCTATAAAGTGGCCAACTCGGAAGGGCCCTAGCTCAATAAGTTCCCATTGCACATCGGGAGTGACGAACTGAATTATGGGCATGATTAAGTCGTTAACAAGTGCCTGCACTAGGGCTCCAAGATATAAACCGAGAATGAAGGCAACAGCCATCCCCATAACCCCATATTTTGAAATGAAGGCCTTAAACTCGTTCATTAACCCTTTTGGCGGAGGCGGCGGTGGCGGAGCGGGTTTAGGCTCTAACAGTTGTCTAATCTTCTTCAGCTCTTCTAGAATTTCATCTTCTTTAGACATATCAATCTTTTTAAGATTAGCCTTATATGTATATAAAGTTTGTTAAATTATTCTCCTTTTTCTATTTGAAAAGTCGCCTAGCTACAAGAGCTGTTCCCTTCAAATTTATCATTCTGTGATACGTTCCACAAGCCTCTCCCAATCGATGACTTCTATGAAGATGAGAAATGCGGCAACGAGGGCTACTGTAAGGATCATTAAAGCCCAATCTGGCAGTATGGAAACGGAGGAACCAAGGATCTGACCGAAGACTCCTATCGTGTATAGCATGGCAACCTTTCCGACAATCGATGGAATGATAGCCTTTGCTAAGCTATAATTTATGGCACCTAGGACGATGAAAAGGACATCGTCGGGCAAGGGAGTAAAGGCGAAGGCCATAATGGCTATGGGTATGAGCCACCTACCCCTGCCAGAGCTTATGAGCTTCGAGAAGGCCCTTAATTTCCTTCCATATCTTGAATCTTGGACCTGGGATTCGAAGTATCGCCCTAGGATCCAGCCAAGGAACTCTCCAAGCCCTGAGCCAAAGCCCCCCCAGAGGGCTATCTCGAGGAGGTTTAGTTCCGGTATCCTAGCCGATAGGCAGAGGATAACCGCCGTATAGGGAACGGGAAACACTATGGAGACGGCTCCCAGGAGGCAGAGGAAAAATATAATAGGTCCCCTATAGAAAGGATTCGTTTTCAAGAAGAAAACTGACAGTTTACCGTAGTAGAGGTAGATTAAAAGGCTTGAAGCTAAAACAAAGGCTAAAGTAAAGGCGAACTTAGCCGGAGACTTCAAGCCAACCATAGACATACCTAACAGGAAGATGATAAAGCTTCCCATCGCTCTACGATTTTTGAAGGAGAAGCTATAAGAAGAAACGAAAGGACTTATTAACCGCTTTTCAAGGCAGAAGTTTTAATTTTAAGGAGCTTCCGACCGGAACTAGACGATTAGCCAGCTACGATCATTCTTATAATGTCTGCCACATCCTCCGTTCCGTCAGCCGCAGCCTCTAGGTTTTCGATGGCCTCCTTCAACATAAGCAATACGCTTATCCTTCGAGCTCCTTCACCCCACTTCAGGACCCTGGCTATTAGGCCAACCCGAAACTCGTCTATGGCTTCTTCAGCCCTCTCGACGCTGTCCGCAAGCTTTAAAACATCCTTCGAACCTTCCACAAGGGCTTTCAGGGCTTCCCCTAACCTCATTATCGAATCGAAAACCATGTTCGTCAGCTCAAGGATGTCCCTCTTTACCTCATCAGGGATCTCCGAGGAATCCACATACATAAGTTTCCTCGAAGCCGCCTTGATGTTGTCGGCAATACCATCCATGGTTAGGATGAGCCTCATAATGTCTTCCCTGTCCATAGGATGGAAGGGCCCTTTTGAAAGCTCTACGATAATGCTTTCCTTCGCATCGTCAGCCTCACGCTCCAAATTGAAAATTTCCTTGAACATTTTTTCCTTTTCTCCAAGATTGTTGTCCAAAAAAGCTTTCATAAAATTCTTAAGAAGCGTCGCTAAGTCGATGATTTTTTTAAAATGTCCCTCCGAAAGCTTAAGAATGTCCCTTTCTCTTCTCCTTCCAAGCCAAACGCTAGCATGTCCCTTGTACAACGTTCTTCCTAGAAGGACTTAATCACCTTTTAGCAAAATAAGCTTTTTTACTTCCTAGTCCAAAAAGGGAGGGACCTTCGTAAAGAAGGGGTATCCCATTTATCCTACAATAGGTCCCACATAAGGGAGGAGGAGGGAATATAGAGCGTAGCTAAGGAAAGCGGTTACAAAAACTGTGGCAACCCATCCCATCGAAAGTATCATAACGGTTCTTCTGTTGATTCCAGAAGTTCCATAGCTGGCGAGGCCCACGCCGACGAGGGCCCCTACGCTGGCTAGGGATGATGATATAGGTATTCCATAGCCAAAGAAGAAGTAAGAAAGGGTTGTAAAAAGATGGACTGTTAGAGCATTGGTAAGCTCTGCCGCGGCAGCTCCTAGGACGCTAAGCCTTATAATTTTAAAGGCTACGGTTTCTATGACCTTTGGTCCTAGGAAAAAGCCTCCTACGGCTATCCCTAGGCTTCCAAAGGCTGCCAGAAGGATCATGATGTTATATTCGGGAAGATTGCCCAAGACTATCTTCGTAACAGTAACGTAGACACCAGTCGAATTGGCTATGTCATTCGCGCCAAAGGCATAGGCTGAGTAACAAAGGGATAGGATGAGGAGGTGGGGCATAGCCTTCCAGAGACTATTGAACTTTTCCATCGTAAAGGCGAGGAGCTTGTATAAAAGAAAAGCAAGAAGTACAGCCACTAAGGGAGATGAGAACCAGCTTAGGATGACCATACGGATTAGGTCCCAACGAATTCCTCCAGTACCGTAGGAGGCCATTCCATAACCAAGGACACTACCAACTACCGAATGGGTAACGGATATCTCAAGACCGTAGAAATTGCAGAACATAATCCATGTAAAGGCCGATAGAACGATGACGATGGCTCCTAGAAGATCTATTGAAGGTACGATGCCGGTTCCTATGGTTTTCATGACCATGAAGCCCTGGCTTAGGGCTCCGATAGCTGTGAAAACGGCGAAGAGCAAAACGGCCTTCTTGATCGTAAGGATCCTTGCACCTACGACACAGTCAGTAGGCGTAGCTGCGTCATTTCCTCCAAGGGCTATAGCCATAAGGAAGGAAAGGAGGAATCCCAATAAGAGGGCAATCTCTACAAAGCTCATCGTTCAAGGGAACGTTTATGCTACAGGATAATATGGATTATCTATGTATAATACATAGGAATCTATAGAAAATAGATTTTTACAATTTTTTGTATGGGTGGATCCCTAATTAGGACTTCCCTTTCCATCTTAAAGAAGGCAAGCAACCCTTGGTGGCAAAACTTATGCGCATGGTATGCGATACATGAAAAACTAATGTTTTAGTTACGTTGATGGTTGTTCTTCTCCGATTAAGGATGTTCCCAAGTCCAAATTTGGTATTTCGAGCCCAATATTACAACATAACTTAAACCTTATGAAAAAATCTTTTGTTGCATTCTTTCACGATTTTACAATCTCCGCTAAAGGTGGAAAGCTTTTAGAAAAATTCCCCAAGATAGAACATATAGAAGGGAGAAAGTATCCCCAGGAACTCTGTTATGGATCCTGGGTTCAGAAGACCTTTCGAATTCCCTTCCCTAATGGATCTTTAGTCCCTCAGTCCTCCATCCCTTACTATCCTTACCTCTATCCCTATCTCTCCCACCCCTTTCCCTATCTACCTACCCGTAACGGATACTTCCCATACTTCCTAGCCTCATCGACCATTGCATAGACGTTTTCAACCTTACAGTTAGCATGGATGGAGTTACTCGAGGTAAGGACGAAGCCTCCTCCCTCCGCCGCTTCATCTATGCATCGTCTCACATCCCTTCTCACATCCTCCTCAGAGCCGAAGGGCAAAACATACCGACAGTCCACGTTTCCTAATAGACAGATCCGATCCCCATACCTTCGCTTCACATCGGCCAGATCCATGGTTCCAGGCTCTATCGGATGAAGGCCCTTAATTCCGGCATTAAGCATGTCATCGATGATTGGGTAGAGGTTTCCATCCGAATGCTTAAGGACTGGGATCCCCCTCTTATCGGCAAATTCGATTATTCTCCTAAGGTTTGGGAGTTCGAACTCCCTGAAGAGTTGAAGGTTCATAAAGGGAGTCCTGTTGTCGGCATAGTCATCCGTAATGAAGAGGACTTCTACCCCCCCCTCAACCATAAGCTTTACCATGCCAAAGCACGTATTGGCAACCTTCTCCATGAAATTCTTAGCCGCTTTGGGTCGCCTGTACATGTCGATAATGAGCTTATCGATTCCTCCCCTCACTTGAAAGGCCATGTGCCATCCGCTGTGCCCTTGAGCCATGATCGCCACATCCTTCTTAAGGAGCGGCTTTACGAGCCTTTGAATCATCTCAAACCTTCCTTCGGCCTCCGGATCCGGAGGGATATAGGCTTCCATGGCCTCCTCGACATCCTCGACATCCAAAGTCCCTCCAACCCACCAAGTCGTCTTAGTCTCGGGTCTAGCATCCATTATCCTACCCCACTCATCGATGAACCTAGTGGCTGAGAGGAATTTAGGTACGGCTTCCTTGCTAGCAAGGGAGTAGTCGCTTACAGCAGGGATGGCATCAAAGCCGAGCTTAAGGCAGGCCCTCGCTAAGGCCTCCCTCCCCCTTATGGAGGCCTCCCAAAGATCCCTTCCGGAGGGGGCTACCATGCTGAAACCTTCGAGGCACTCCCCTGTTATCGCCTCCACGATTGGAGGGTCGAGGCCTAAATCCGTGATAGGAACGCAATCAGGCTCCCTCCTCTCGATGGCTTCAAAAAACCTCCTTCTGGAAGCGGGCATAGGATCCACTCCACCTTCGATCTCTATGTGAAGACACACGGAAGCCCTATAAAAGGCAAGCCCTTGATAAAGATGATATCAGAAAAATCCAATCCGATGCTTATCTTAATCTTATCGTCTTATCGAAGATCCCCTCCTTCCCTCCCTCCTCCCCCGTTTGTTAGGCTATGCTATCCCTCCTGTAATCGATATGTTGGGAAAAGCTTGAAGACTCTTCTAATCCTGTGCTGGGCGAAGCGTTCGGCGTACTTAACCCCTACTTGGCCGCCACAGTATAAGGCTGCCGTGGTATAGTAATCGCTCACATCCGTTTGGCTGAACCAGAAGGGCTTGAGACATTCTAGCTTTCTATCCCAAACATCTGTTACATCGATGTAGAGGTCGGGTATGAATCTGGATGGATCGGCCTCCCCGATGCTCGGCTCGAAGAAGTAAACGTCCTCAACAGACCAAGGCTCAAGGCCCTTTTCCTTAAGGCTTTTTGGATCCGCAGCCAAATCTCTGGCTACAGTTGAAACGAGCTTTCCCGTGATACGGTGGTCGTCGTAGAGTTCGAGGAACCAGTGAGTGAGAAGGATATGTGGCCTCGTCCTGCGGATCAGTTCGGCAACCTTCTCCGGGGCTTCCTTAGGCAAGGGATGGAGGGGGAAATTATCCTCAAAGCGAAGCATAATGGGCTCAGCACCAAGGATCCTACAGGATTCGAGGAATTCTTGCTCTCTAATCGCCCTGACTTCATCGATCGTTATTCCGGGCTTCCTCCTCCAGAGGAGGTAGGATTCCATGGTCTCCCCGAAGGATAGGGTTGCCATGAAGACCTTATGCCCTTCCTTCACATATCTGGCGAGGGTTCCGCCAGCCCTTTTTGGCACATCGGCCACATGGGCCCCTATAGCCAAAAGGCGAAGTCTATCGGACATGAATAACTCCCTTCCTAGGCTTTAGCCCATTATTATGGGCTAGGAAGCCTTTTATTGCTTTCATAAATCCCATTCCATAGAGTCCATTCCATTCCATTCCATGTCATCCCCTTTCATCAAATCGGTCGAGTCGCTAAGACCTTAAAATCACTAGAGCGAAAAATTCAATTCTCCTAGGAGCCTAAAAGTCCTTTAGTCCCTAAGACCCTCCTCAATCGCCTCGAGAGGGGCGACATCGCCCTCGAAGGATGTGAAGAAAATCCCATCGACTCCAACCTTTCTTACGGCTCTTATCCTCTCCTTGATCTCCGCCTTCGATAGGCTTGTGTGGGCCTCGAGTACCACGAAGAGGGGCTTGGAACCTTTGGATATGGCCTTTGTCTTGGCAGCCTCCCTTTCGATCAACCTTGGAAGCGAAACCTCCGTTTCGAAGGTATCTCCGCGCCTCTGGGAGCCTATAAGTCTCGACATGCTCGGGGGAAGACCTAAATCTCCATAACCCGCCAAACCATAGAGGAGCCTTAGGAGGTCAGCCTCCTCCATGCCTCGCCCTCGATTCCATTCTAGAAGGACCTTACAAACCTCTGCGAAGACGAGGGTCTGGAAAATCGTCGGATGATTTAGGAGAGGCGAGAGGAAGTCCCCGATCCTTTCGAGCTCCCTATATCTATGACCAACAAGAATAGCAAAGCTAGGGGGATAGTTATCGCAGCTGAAGAGGGTGTTTGGGCTTACATCCTTAACAACTTCGTGAAAGGATGCCAGATTTTCGGCAATTATCTTTGCCCTGAACTCAAACCATCGGAGGGCCTCCTCTCCCAAGCCTAGGAATTGAATCCAATCGTGGATCGTGGCCCCCTCCTCCGATAGGGTCCGAATCTTACAGGCATCAAGCCCCTTTAACTCCTCTAAGGCTTCCATAAGCTGTTTCCTAGATTTTTCAGGCTCATAGCCTAGCCTCGAAGCCTCATCGATGCATGAAGGACAGAAGCATGAAAAGAGGTTCAGGAAAGAATGGCTAGGAGGAGAAAACCTGAGGTGGGTGAGCGTAAAGCCTTCAAGGTCGTAGCTCTTGGCCAAATCCCTGAAAAGGGCTTGGAGATAAGCTCGAATTGATGGATTGCTTGGGCATAGGGAAGCGGCCCATCGAAAGCCAAAGCTTTGATCAGGCTCTATTATGCTACCGAAGACATCTCGGACCGCAAGGCTTGGGTAATCAGCCGCCTTTTGGACGCATTCGGCGTAGGGGACTCCCACGCAAAGCCAGAGGTTTAGCCCCCTTCTTTCGCAAGCCCTTCGAATCTCTGGAAGAACATTGGGTTGTTTTGGATACCTTCCTAAAGGATTAAGGGTCTCGACTTCGGGGCTTACACTATAGCCTCCCGAAAGGATTATGGTATTGACCCCATAAGCCTGCATAAGATCTAGGTTCTTTTCCAGTCCTCCCCTTGAAAGGACTTCGTAACCCACGTACATACCGATAAGCTTAGGTTCCATAGCCCTTCAAAGCCCCTAAGGAATCTTTCGATATTTTTCTATGGCATATTCAATTCATATTCACGGAAGGCTCTCCCTTTATGGTAATGACATTTATGGAATGAGGCTTTAAGAAGGCGAAGAGCTTGCCTCCTTCAATCCTTGCATCGAGCTTTTCTATCCCAACTCTACTGGGCTCGTCTAAGGTATTTCGGTCCTCTTCTGAAGCGCCGCTAATGTATTCGCCCAATGCCCTTTGGGGCTTGAAGCCCCTGAAGGATACCTCTAGCTCCGCAGGCTCCTTTTCATGCCTATTCACAGCGTACAGGTGTAGGCATTCGCCCTTCGTTCCGAGGGTTGCTGATATGTCCACGAAGGGAACATAATCCCCCAATTCTTGGGAGAGATAGGCGGGGGAGTCGGCGGAGGTTCTGAGGACTAAGTCCGCATCGCAGGAGGCATACATTTTAAAGACATGATACTGGGGGGTAAGGACTATGCGCCCATCATCGGAGGCTATGATGAGGGGCAGAACGTTTACCGTTTGGGCAAAGCCTCCTATAGGGACAATCCTGCAAAGCCTTTGAAGCGCATTCAAGATTAGCCCAGTAAAGATGGCATCCCCGACGCCTGTAATCTGCTCATGGAGGGGAGCCTTAGCCTCGGGATACCATACGTTCCATTCATCGAAGGCGAGCTTTATCTCCCGCTTAACTCCATACCTTCGGCGGGCGCCCTCTATGAGGCGATAGACACCCATGAGCCTTCGCTCCACATCCACAGGGGACGCGACAAGCTCCCTGTAGGGCCTTCCTCCCCTTGTGTAAATATGGATTGAAAGATAGTCGAAGTATTCCCCCGCCTCTTTAACCATGGAGAGGTTCCACTCTGGGTCCTCGCAACCGACGGCGACAAGCTCAATGCTCGGATCGACTTTCCGCATCTCATTCGAGAATTCGATGGTTCTCCTAGCACATTCCTTCCCGTCGATGCAGAAGCCCACTTGCCATCTCCCGTAGAGTTCGTTTCCTATACCCCAAAGCCTCACTCCGTAGGGCTTCTCGATGCCATGGCTCCTTCTCAAGGATGCATAGTACGTTCGCCCGGCTGAGTTGCAGTACTCTACCCAGGCTGCAGCCTCTGAGGGAACTCCGTTTCCAGCGTTGACGACGATGAAAGGATCAGCCCCTACGAGCCTACACCATTCAAGGAACTCATCCGTTCCAAATTCGTTGGACTCTTCGGACCCCCATGCCATATCGAAGCGTCTTGGACGTTGATGCCTAGGCCCGATACCATCAATCCAATGATAACCTGAGGCAAAGTTTCCTCCAGGCCATCTGACGATCTGGGGCTTCAGTTCCCTTATCGCTTCGAGGACATCTTGGCGGAATCCCTTGACATTAGGAATTTTCGAAGCCTCCCCTACCCATATGCCCCCATAGATGCATTTCCCCAAGTGTTCGATGAATTGCCCATAACACCTTCTATCGAATCTTCCTATAGGCGATGTTGCATCGACAAAACCTTTACATTCCAAGACTGTGACCTCCGAAAAGACTAGCCTAAATTCAATTGGGATCTTTATTTATAAGACTATTTCGGTTAAGACCAGCTTTCCAGACTTTGATTCCCTAGATATTAAGCCCAAAAAGATTTCATAATGCCTTCGAGATCCGAGGCCTATTGTCTGATATTTAAGAAATGTTCTCTAAGCGTTTCTGCTCTAGCATAAGTAAGATTTGGGAAAGTCTATAGATTAGAATGCGATTTACTTGACTTTTCCAATAAAAAGATCAGAATTTATTTCATCGAAGTATTACGCATTCAATTTTTCCCTAAAAACTTATCTTCTATTTTCTCTCATTAAGGCCGTCCAGAAATTCCCATTCCTATTGATTTCCAAGGTGCGAGGCTTGGAAGGTTCAGCTCGAAAAGAGGTTAGGCTCGGAGGATGGATCGAATTAAGTGCCATCGATTGGCCTGGAAACCTAACCTTCATGCTCTTCCTTTCTGGCTGTAATCTTGCATGCCCCTTCTGCCAGAACCGAAGGCTCATTCCCCTAGAGTCCGGAGCCCTCTATAGCCTAGAGGATGTTGAGGCGAAGATTCTTAAAAGTCTCCAGCTCTTGGATGCCCTTGGTTTCGGAGGAGGCGAGCCCACCCTTCAACAAGAAGCCCTCGAGGAACTAGCCCTATGGGCTAAGGGGAAGGGTTTAAAGGTCTTCATCGAAACCAATGGAACACGCCCGGAAGTTCTAAGGAAGTTGTTGAATTCGAAGCTTCTGAGCTATGTTGCCATCGATGTGAAGGCTCCCTTCAGAAATGAGGATTATGGAGTCGCTACCGGGAAACCCTCCATGGCCCCAAAGGTCATAAGGTCAGTTAAAGAGAGCCTGAGGCTTTGCGCCTTAAACCAAGTTCCCTATGAAGTCCGGACGACCATCGTGCCAGGCTTAACAGATAGGGAGGAAAGCATATCTGCCATATCGGAGGAACTGGCCCCCCTAGACCCAGTCTATGTTCTCCAGCAGTTTATTCCTAGCCTAGAGGTCCCAAGTCCCCAATTGAGGGAGGGGGCTCCTATAAGCCGGGAGATCCTCCTCAAGCTTGCTAGGAAAGCCCGCGAAAAAGGCATATCAAAGGTCTTCATTCGGACGAGGGAACATGGATTGGAAGGAATAGATTGGGATAGAAGTGAGGGAATATAGTGAGAAAGGAAACAAATCAGAATGGGAAAATATCGCCTATTTATCGAATTTAAAAGAGAAAAATTAAATTAAAACTAAATTAGGGATCTTTCCATCCTTTGGAGCTTGAATTCCATGGAGGATTCCAAAAAGAAAATCGATAAGACTGTCCTAGGAATCGTCGGTATGCCTGGTGCTGGAAAGACGACGGCTGCTAAGGCTATATCGGATCTAGGCTATCCAGTCTTAAGCATGGGGGATATAGTAAGGGAAGAAGCGCTGAAAAGGGGCCTGAAGCTCACAGCTGATGTCATGAATGCCTTCATACACAAGATCCGCCAAGAAGAGGGTCCCACCATCGTGGCTGAGAAATGCCTGGCAAAGTGTAGAGCCCTAGAGGCGCCCCTCATAGCCATAGAAGGTATAAGGAGCCTCGAGGAAGTCCTTCTATTCAGGAAGAGCTTCAAGCATTTCGTTCTTGTGGCGATAAAGGCACCTATGGAACGAAGGTTTCAAAACCTTCGTTCCAGGGGACGAGAAGACGATCCGAAATGCCTAAAGGACCTCGAAATCAGGGATTCTGAAGAGAAAAGGCTGGGTCTCTTCCAAGCCTTAAAGGCGGCAGATGTAGTCATCGACAATGTTGGAGGACCAGAGGATTTAAAGGAGAAAATGAAGCTTCTTTTAGGGAGGCTTGGCTTTGGAGGTTATCGAGGCGAGGGTTCAGGTTTCCCTGAATCCCACAGAAGACCGGGAAAAGGTTTTGAAGGCGGTAAGGAACCTTTTAGCCATCGAAACCTTCGAGGAATTAATCCTTGATGATGGAAGGAAGCTTCTCCTAGCGAAAACCGATGAAAAGGGCTTGGAGAGATTTCGGGAGCTACTAGTGGCTGAGAGGATTAGGGATGCTGCTAGGCGCATCTTCAAACTAAGCCTTAGGGGGGATACCTTCACCGTATACCTCAATAAGCAAGTTGCCTTTGCAGGACACGTTTCATTCTGCGAGGAAAGGGGGGAGTCGCCCCTAGGAGCCATAAAGCTGGAGGTGAGGGTTAGGAATCCGAGGGAATTCCTAGACTGGGTAGCCCCCTCCTCCAGGAAGTGATGCCCGAAGGAAAGATCAGAATTCTTCCTTCTGTCTAAGATCCTTTCATGAAGCCTTTTAAGGCAAGATCCCTACTGGGCTAGGTACAGGCTGGAAGAAGGGAAGTCTAACTAGGATTTTTTTGAATAGAAAAAGCCATTTTCATGGCTTCCCTAAGGCTAAAAGGATCGATAAGAAGAGAAGTTACTATCCTTTCTAGAAAATATCCTCCAACGAATCCTTTAGGACAAAGCTTCAAGGCATCCCGTCCTAGGATTATTAGAAAGCCTTTACCTGAGCCTTACCGTTTCGAGATTATCCGGAGCGAAGGTAGGTATCCGCGAGGATCTCCAAATAGCTTGGGATAGGTTCAGGACTTTGTTAGGCTCTCCATGGCAGACGATGACTTTCTCAGGCTTAGGGGAGATTCGTTTCAAATAGTTCAATATCTGAGCCCTATCCGAGTGACCGCTAAAGCCTTCCACAGACTTTACCTCCATCTTTACGCTGTAAACCTGGATCCTTCCATTGGTATCAGCAAGGGCAACCTCTCCCAGGCCGTTCTTCAGGCGCCTTCCTAGGGTCCCCTCGATTTGATAGCTTACAAAGACAAGAAGGTTGTTGGGATTTTGAGCCATGAGCTTGAAATACTCAACGGCTGGGCCGCCCTCCAGCATTCCGGAAGTGGCGATGATAATACATGGGCCCCCCTCTTCTACGATCTGCTCCCTATCTGTCGGTCCTGAGAGGATAGTGAAGTAATCAGATTGGAAGGGGTTTACATCCTCGTAGAGGATCTTATCCCTTAGCTCCCTACTCAGGTACTCGGGATAGGCTGTATGAATGGCCGTAGCCTCGTTGATCATCCCCTCGACATAAACGGGAACCTCAAGGAGCTCCTTTCGCTTCATGTATTCGTCGAGGACGATCATGATCTCTTGGCTCCTTCCTATGGCGGGGACGGGTATCAGAACCTTTCCTCCCCTCTGGAGGGCGCTATTCAGGAGTTCCACGAAACGCTTTTCTACCTCCGCCCTAGGAGGCATAACATCCTCAGGACCCCCATAGGTCGATTCGAT
>JAWCLV010000003.1:0-67687 GCA_038850515.1 Bathyarchaeia archaeon | reverse complement strand
GAAAGAGGTGTCGGCGTTAGAAACTATGTGGAAGGCGATGAACCCCTATACACGCCCTCCATATGTCTCACTGAAATCGAGGCAAGATACTTGAGAGACGGAAAGGATCCAACCAAACGAATAAGCTTCATAGTTGAGAGAAGCTTTATCGTACCTTTGGACATGGATATAGCCCTATCAGCCGCAGAAATGAAACAAAAATATGGGCTTCACACAATAGACGCGATAATATATGCCACATCGCAAAACAAAGGCCTTAAGTTAATTACAGGAGACCAACACTTTAAAAACCTACCCAATGTAGAAATTATTTGAAACAAAATAAGAAATTATAAGAAAACTCACAGTAAAGGTTTTAGTTAGCTCCCTTCAAAACCCTTGACAACAAAGTCCATATGTTCCCGCTTTTATCTTCCTATAAAACTATATCCTTGATAAGAGAGAATAGCTATCAAACCTCTTCCTAAATTTCTTTTCTTCAGTTTTTATCACTCGTTATCACCAATGTTGTATGACTTGCCCCCGGATTCTATTTTATTTTTATTTTTATTTTTAGGCTTATACCTCCTCCTCACCGACCTTCTGAATCCACCTCCTCGTCCACTCGACAGCCTCTATGCCCAAGTCGCATATACAGGAAGCCAAGAAGATCATCGCCTCGATGCGATCCTCCCGAAGCCACCTCAAGCCGAGCTGGCACTGGTGCCTCATAAAAGCGACAGGCATGGGTCTTCCATCACCATAATCCCACATATAGCAACCCAAGGCTTTCCGAGAGAAGGGCGTAAGATCCTCCAGCCTTTCGAAGTTCTCCTCCAACCTTGACAGATCGGAGGCATGCCAAGTCCAATAGGTGATCACATCGCATCGGTCTAGGTATTCCTTTAAGCCAGGAAGGTTGAGGTTGTGGGTATAGAGGGTAACCCAAAGGTCGAGCCTTCGTCCATCTACGAAGAGACGTTTTCGTATGGCTTCCAGCTCCTCAACTGTATGGACGGCTATACGACCTTCATCATCGGGCCTTTCTTTGAAGAAGTCATCCATGATGACACCAGAGATGTTAGGAAAACGCCCAGCGAGGGCTAGGACCATTTCCAGCTCTTGGGCCTCCGTACGACCTCCAGCTCCAACAATGGACCATACGACACGCCTCAAGGGGCTGAGGGCTAAGGCGTACTGATCGAAGGGAGGCGCTGGTCGTCCTCCATAACGAACCATGAGAAGGTTTGGAACGCCTAGATAGAAGGCTCCCTCGGCTGGTGTCATCCTCGATAGACCTTTCAACCCATATGCGCTGTTATGGCTTCCAGCCTCATGCCCCCAAATCCAGAGATGATCTATGACCTTTCGCATCATTCCTTCGCTACCTTTGCTTTGCGCTGTTTCAGATAAGCCTTCCTTTGCCTAGTATTCTTCCTAAGCTATCATTTGTCTATTATGAAACTCATAATAGATAAATGATGTGTCACGTATAACTTCATGTGTCGAATATTTCAAAAGCATTTTTCAACGATCAATAATCGAAGAATTTAAATTATATGATAATAGCATTAAACCATTTTTTCTTGAAAAAGTGAGAAAGCTTGCATCGCATTCTAATCGAGAGAACTCTATATTAAGAAAAAGCTCGAATCCTTCAAAAAGCCAACTTTTCTTTTCAAGTTAATTATTTTGAAAAACCAAAAAATATAAATATTTTCAAATATAGTTTCTTCTCTTCAGGAGTCGATTAATCTTGATAAATATCGGGATCCTTGGCTTTGACACTTCCCACGCCGTCGAATTTACTAAGCGAATCAATCATGTCGGCATTTCTGAGGACCATTGGGTTTATGGTGCGAGGGTAACGATGGGCTATCCCTCCGGTCCCTCGAGTTTTGTCGACGATAGCATAATCGCACAACGAACCCAGATTCTTAGGGAATACGGGGTCGAAATCGTAGGCTCAATTGAGGAGATGATTGGAAAAGTCGATGCAGTATTGCTTGAGTATCAGGAAGGGGGAAGGCACCTTGAGATGGCCAAGCCCTTTATAGAAGCCTATACCCCCTTATTCGTCGATAAACCATTCACATGCAGCACATCCGATGCAAAGAAAATTTTCGATTTAGCCCAACGATACAACGTCCCGGTTTTTTCAGCCTCGGCCCTGCGATATGCCCTTGAAATCCAAGATTTGAAGGCTAGAAAGGATCTAGGCGAAGTCTTAGGAGCCGAAACATATTCGCCCGCGACCTTGCATCCGAAGAATCCAGGGCTCTTCAACTATGGAATTCATGGTGTAGAAATGCTATATACGATCATGGGAATTGGCTGCGAATCCGTAAGATGCCTCCATAGGGATGGATGGGATGTTGCCATCGGAGTATGGCGCGACGGTCGCATAGGTTTTTTCAGAGGTATGCGAAAAGGTCCATACGGCTACGGCTTTACAGCCTTCTATGAAAAAAGCATAGTTTCATCGAGGATAGATACGCTATATATCTATAGGGAGTTGCTCAAGAGAGTTATTGAAATGTTCCAAACTCGAAGAATGCCCATCAGTCCTGAAGAGACGATTGAGATAGTATCTTTCCTTGAAGCCTCGTTAAAATCTTCGAACGATGGTTCAAGGGAATACAGAATATCGGACATAATGGTGCAGCGTTCTTAAATAAGAATTTTGCGTAATGCCACGAATGATTAAAGGATTTGGAAATAAAGCATTCTAAATCTAAACTCAGTCCCGCCATAGATAGATCGTCGACTATCGCATGGACAATTCTTGCGAGTTGAATCATGAACCTCCCTAGAAACGCTTTAACGATAAGTTCAAAGGATGAAATGGAGGGCTAGAGAGGATGTTCCCGGCATTCAAATCCAATAATGGAAAAAGGATCCTGCCCTCATAGGAAAACTCCGAAGCTTCGACTCGCCTCATTTATAGAAGCGATTCTTAGGCTTAGAATCCCTCGGCTCAGAAGGTTTATAAAAAGCTTGACTCGGTTTTTAACCCAAGCCTTAATTAAATTCAAGGTGATTCCATGCTTCCTGCGGCTGTCGGGGAGATCGACAAGAAGGCTCCCTCGGATAGGGAATTCCCCCCGGAAAAAGTTCCCGAAGCCCAAGGAAAGGGGAATTCCTCGTCAAGGAGCGAGGAGCCTTCCCTTGAACAGCTGAAGGAAGAGATCGAAGCCCTTCGGGGGGAGCTGAGGGAGGAGAAGGCAAAGGCTGAGAGATACCTAACTCAGCTCAAGTATCTTCAGTCCGATTACGAGAGCCTAAAGAGGCGCCAAGCCAAGGAAATAGAGGCTGCTATTGCCTTCGGCAATGAGAAACTCATGAAGGACCTTCTTAGCGTTCTAGATGAACTCGAGATGGCAGTAAAGGCAGGAAAACAAGGCCTTGGAAAAGGGAGAAACGATTCGATCCTTGAGGGGGTTGAGATGACGCTGAAAAGGCTTTATGAAACCCTCTCCAGGGAAGGCCTGGCCAAGATCGAAGCCGTAGGTAGAACCTTTGACCCCCAGCTTCATGAGGCGGCCGAGGGAGTTTTCACGAAGGATTACCCCGAGGGAACGATCATCGAAGAGATAAGGGTTGGCTTTACCTTTAAGGGCAAGGTTATCAGGCCCAGTGTTGTCAAGGTAGCCATGAACCCGAAACCGAACCAGAATCCAGGCCAGAACCCAGGCCAGAACCAGAACTCAAACCTAAACCCAAAGGTTCCCTCTTGCGAGGGCAAGCCTGGGGTAGAGGTTGAGGTGGAGGTGGGTGGTTCCCATGAGTGAGTCCAAGGGCGAAAAGAGGGAGAGAATCATAGGCATCGACTTGGGAACAACCAACTCGGCAGCAGCCGTCCTCGAAGCTGGTAGACCGATTACGATTCCAAGCGCCGAAGGTCCTACGATAGCAGGTAAGATGTTCCCCTCCGTAGTCGCCTTCACGAAGGATGGCCAGATCCTCGTGGGGGAGCCTGCAAAACGCCAGCTCCTCACAAACCCCGAGGGAACGGTCCTGGAGATCAAAAGGAAGATGGGAACGGACTATAAGGTCCGAATATACGGTAAGGAGTATACGCCCCAGCAGATTTCAGCCTTCATCCTTCAGAAGATCAAGAGGGATGCAGAGACCTTCCTAGGGGAGCCCATAAAGAAGGCCGTAATTACGGTACCGGCCCACTTTAACGATAACCAGAGGCAGGCGACGAAGGATGCGGGAGAGATAGCTGGGCTCGAAGTCGTCAGAATCATAAACGAGCCTACTGCCGCCGCCCTAGCTTACGGCTTGGATAAGGAAGGGAAGAGCATGAAGATCCTTGTCTTCAGCTTTGGAGGCGGAACGCACGATGTGACGGTCATGGAGTTCGGAGGAGGCGTCTACCAAGTCATAGCCACGAGCGGGGATACCCAGACCGGAGGAGCCGACATCGACAATGCCATAGTCGATTATCTCATCCAAGAGTTCGAAAGGCAGAATCCTGGCATAGACCTCCGGAAGGATAGAATGGCGATGATGAGGCTTAAGGAGGCGGCAGAGAAGGCCAAGATCGAGCTTTCAACCCTTCTCCAGACGGATATAGACCTTCCCTTCATAGCCTACGATGCCTCAGGCCCCAAGCATTTGCACGTAACCCTTACGAGGGCGAAGCTCGAACAACTTGCCCTACCGATCGTCGAGAGGGTTGAGGCAACCCTAAGGCGCGTCCTTGCGGATGCCAAGCTTGAGCCCAAGGATATCGATAAGATCATTCTAATAGGGGGCCAGACGAGGATGCCTCTGGTTAGGAAGTTCGTGGAGGATGTGATGGGAAAGCCAGCTGAGCGGGGCATAGACCCTATGGAATGCGTCGCCATGGGAGCCGCCATTCAAGGTGGCATCATAGCCGGGGAGCTCAGGGACATAGTCCTCCTCGACGTTACGCCCCTATCCCTAGGCGTCGAGACCCTTGGAGGCGTCTTTACGAAGATCATCGAGAGGAATACGCCGATTCCAATAAGGCAGAGCCAGATCTTCACGACGGCTGCCGACTTCCAAACGGCCGTAACGATCCATGTCCTACAGGGCGAGAGGGCAATGGCGAAGGACAACGTATCCTTGGGGATGTTCCATTTGACGGGCATCCCTCCGGCTCCTAGAGGCGTTCCCCAGATAGAAGTGACCTTCGACATAGATGCCAACGGCATTCTTAACGTTACAGCCAAGGATATGGCTACGGGGAAGGAAGCTAAGATAACCATAACGGGCTCAACAAGGCTATCGAAGGAGGAAAAGGAGCGAATGATAAGGGAGGCTGAGCGCTTCGCCGAACAAGATAGAAAGGCTAGGGAGGAGGCGGAGACCAGGAACGCCGCAGATAGCCTCATCTACACGGCTGAAAGAACCCTCAAGGAACTTGGAGACAAGGTGGATAAGGAATCCAAGGATAGAGTCGAGAAGGGTGCCCAAGAGCTTAGGGAGCTCCTTGCCAAGAAGGCTGATATTGGACAGATAAAGGCTAAGATGGATGAGCTTTCAAAGCACTTGCAAGAGATTGGGGCAAGGCTCTACCAGAGAGCCGCCGAGGAGCGGGGAAGGCAGCAACAGCCTCCCAAGGAAGGAAAGGATAGGGCTGTTGATGCGGACTACAAGGTAGAAGGGGAGGAAAAGAAGTAATACCTAGAATTTTTCGAATAAAACAAAAAAAAGAAAAGGGAATAAAAATAATAAGTAAAAATAAGATTTCATCGAAATGCCTTGTATGAATCGTCGTCGAGGGCAAGGGTGAGGGCGAAGGTAAGGTAAGGGAAGGAGAAGGGCGAAGAAGGGCGAAGGAAGGCGAAGCTTTCCAAGTAGAAAGGAGAAAAATAAAGTATAACGGAAGGTCGAGGTGCCATCGATGAGTAAGCGAGACTATTACGAAATCCTAGGCGTTTCTAGGAATGCGACGAAGGAGGAGATAAAGGAAGCCTTCAGAAAGCTCGCCTTCCAGTATCACCCCGATAGGAATAAGTCTCCAGATGCCGCCGAAAGGTTTAAGGAGATCTCGGAAGCCTATGCGGTCCTCTCGGACGACGAGAAGCGAAGGCAGTACGACCTCATGGGAAGGGCCGGTATAGAAGGTCGCTATACGCCCGAGGATCTCTTCAGGAGAACGGATTTCGAAGAGGTCTTCAGGGACTTCGGTTTTGGGGGCTTCGAAAGCATCTTTGAGCGTTTTTTTAAAGACTGGTTTGGAGGATTCAGGGCTGAGGGGCCCTCAAGGGGTGAGGACCTCCAGTATGAGCTTTCAATAACGCTGGAAGAGGTAGCCTCAGGAGTCCAGAAGGAGATCCTCGTCCCGAGGCTGGAGACCTGTGAGCTATGCCGAGGAAGCGGTCTGAAGCCTGGAACATCCCCAAGGACCTGCCATAAATGCCATGGAAGCGGGCGCCTCGAGTTCAGAAGATCGACGGGCTTCGCCCAAGTCATCCAGGTAATCCCCTGCGATGCCTGTGGGGGAAGGGGTACCTTCGTGGACAACCCATGCCCCAGTTGCATGGGGAAGGGGTTGAGGGAAAGGGTGCGGAAGATCCTTGTAAAGGTTCCCAAGGGAATAGAGGACGGAGCTTACCTGAGGCTTCGCGGTGAGGGAAGCTTAGGAAGTCATGGAGGGCCCCCAGGGGATCTATACGTTGTCGTCCGAATAAAGCCCCATCCTCTTTTCAGGAGGGAGGGGAGGGACATCATATATGATGCCCATATAAGCTTCCCCCAAGCGGCCTTGGGGGCTAAGATCCGTGTTCCAACCCTGGATGGATATGAAAACCTTAAGATCCCAGCTGGTACCCAAAGCGGGACCACTTTCAGGATAAAGGGAAAGGGACTGCCAAGCCCCTATGGGCGTGGTGACCAGATTGTTAACATTCATGTTAGAACGCCCACGAGCCTAACGCCAAGGCAGAGACGCCTTATAGAAGAATTGGCCAAAGAGCTCAGGGGCTACGAAGGGGAAGAAGCTCAGGAATAGATTGGACAGATTATGGATATGTTCCAAGGTCGAACGAATAGCCAAGCATCTTAGAGCTTCATCGTGGATTCTATCTTTCTTTGTTCTCATAATCCCTTAGGCGGCTATTCTAGCTATGTCGTATGTCCTTCTTCTCCTTATTCTTCAATTCGTCTTCAAAGTTTCCATCGAGGATTTTCCTCGATGTAGGCCGCTTTTTGATGGCTTTCCCATCGTATCGTGCCTTCGGAAACTCCATACGTTTAAGCCCATACCCTATCCCAGGTCTCTAGTACTCTATTAGCCCCCTATTCGCTTCCTTACCCTCCTCGATTCGAATACCATTCTTCGAGCTTCCATTTCTCCTTCATTCTGAGAAACATAAAGTAAAGGGAATCTGGCTTAAATCCTTCTAGCAAGAATTCTTATAGCAAAGCAACCTAATGGAAGGGGGCATGAACCTAAGGAAAACTCTTTTTCTCATGGTCTTTATCCAAGCTTTGCTGTTGTTGACAGCCCTTATAACCTTTAACGTAGGACCCGAGACCAGGCGTCAGCAAAGGGGGCCCTACAGGATTCTCCCTAGGGATGTTGCCCACTGGTTTGGATGGGTCGGCTTCCTGACCTTTGCAGCATCGGTCTCCTACTCAGCCCTTAAGAGGGGCTTCCCAAAAAGCATTAAAACCTGGCTCCTCGCCCACTGCGTAACGGGAACCCTTTCCATAGCCTTCGTTGCTTTTCATGCCATCAACAAGATACAGGCTCCAAGGCCTGGATACTTCCTTAGCTTTCTAGCCCTGCTCCTTATGGTGGTGATCGTTGTAACGGGAACCTTGGGGCGATACATGAAAGTCAGGATTGTAAAGGATTATTGGAGGACCTTACACATACCCCTGACTGTGCTTTTCTATTTTACTTTGGCCTTCCACATCCTCGAAAAAATGAACTTCTTATGGTGAGTTTCGATTCGAACGCATCCGGCTAGCCTAAGCCAAGGTTAGGCTTGAGATCCAAGACCAAAAAAGGCGGAGGTGGAGCGTAGCTTCGTAAGAACGCTTTCTAAATTCGTTTCTTTTCTCTTGGCACCTCCAGCCCTGGAGGCCTCAGTTCCTCAAAGGAGTCTGATTAGACATTGGATAATGCCGGACTGAGAGGCAGGACGAAACGTGGCACAACGCAACGGTCTATACATCCAAAAGTTCGCGAATTCCTAAATCCGTCTATGAGGAGATTCCCTTTCTGGGGCTCTGGATGGACTAAAAGTTTGCGGGAAGGGCCTCTTCTAGGAACCTAAGCCTAGGTCCTTAGGTCCTATCCGAGTCATAGGAAACCTCTCCCATTATGTGAACTCTAAGGGGCCTCTCCTAGGAAAATCAGATCCGTAAGTCCTAGGAGGCCCTATGGGCCTCTAGGTCCCAAGAGGATAGGGCCTAGAGGAGGTATGTCTAGGAAGCTTCAAAAGATGCGCATCCTAATAGCCTTTGGGAAGCCTTGTTGGAAAAATTCCCAGACCATGATCATGGAACCCAAGTCCAAAGGACCAAGTTGAGAGGCTTTCCATATTGGAGAATGCCAAAATATGGAGCAGGTTGGATAATTAAGGATGTTATAGCCCTGCAGACCTTCCCTGACAGCAAACGACCAGTTGCAGACGCAGGTGGTCTGTACGAGGGATACGAAGGCTCGTCTATATCTTTCTTATGCCTCCCAAAGAACCTTATGGCCACGACTAAAAGTCGGGCTTTATTGCTAGCTTTCATGGAAATCTTGAGAAATTTGTCCGTAAGATTTGATAATTTCCGACAGATTTATAAATGTAAGACGGTTAATAATTTTGTTGGTGAAATAGTTTGACTGAAATGGAAGTGGTCACGGTTTCCTCGAAGGGACAGGTAACGATCCCTTCAAAGTTTAGGAAGCGGATGAGGATTGTGAAGGGTGAGAGATTCTTAGTTGTTCAGGAGGATAATGCCATCAAACTCGTTCCGGTTCCCAAGCTTTCAAAGTTGGCTGGGGTGGATGAAGATGTGTTCAGGGGAAGAAAGCCTTCAGAGGAGATTGAGGTCATGAGGAAGGAGTGGACAAAGGAGTTTGAGAAACGAGTCCAGCAAGCCTAGAATAGTCTTGGACACAAAGCCTTTGATTAAGCTTTTTGCAAAAGAAGAAGGATGGGAAGCCGTTCAGAGGATCCTTTCAAGCGTAGAGGACGGGGAAATAGAGGCGGCGATCAGTGTAGTCACGCTGACGGAAATTTATTACAAGTATTTGCAGGAGAAAAGAGCGGACTTGGCTAGGATAAGGATCGAAGGGCTCAGGTACGCCGTGTATATTAAAAAACTGAATATAAATGAGGAAGTTGCAATCAAGGCAGGAGAGTTTAAGGGAAAATATAACGTTCCAGTGGCGGATGCGTTTATAGCAGCTGCAGCATACTTTGAAGGCTCAACCGTAATCAGTGACGACGCGGATTTCAAGAGAATAGCAGAAATCAAAACCTTAACTGAAAAAGAGTTCCTCACGCGCCTAGATTAAGCTTTTTAAAAATAGCATACCTAAAAATTCTTCCAGGCCCACCTATTTTTTAGATAGCTGGGGAGGAGTCTACAAAGCGGCGTGAGACATGGCCTCTTTCCTTTTACCTTCGGTCAAAAGAGTTTGGAAAACTGCTCGAAAACTCTTAAGTCAAAGGAGCAAAATTGGTTAGTGAAATAATCTAAGAACGTTACAGCTCAAGGGAAGCCATCGAATAGTTGCAATTAAAGGCTTCCATGCTTTAATTAATGGACTAAGTTATAATCGTTCCATCCGCCTCTCGCCTAACTTAATAGAAATCACCTGAAATTTCTGAACGCAATACCTGCGTTTTTAAGAACGAAAATCTCCTATCCGGGCATTTGGGGAAGAAGCTTACAGGAAACCCTAGATCCCTTTTTTGAAAATATAGGAATAGAAGGCAAACCCTAGGAGGGCCGTCAGCGATGACATAATACCTAAACGTAACAGTATCGAGCGAGAATGGTCTTGCTATCCATGTTTATGAGGAGGTTGGATTTAGGCAGTATAGAAAAAATACTTCTTCATGAGGAAAAGGAAGCCTAAGTTTTAGGGCATCCATCCTTCATGGGTTATTGTTTGTGTTTGTCATGATATTGCATGTTCGATAAATCCTAATTGTTTTTTAACAACGTTTAATAACCCAATCATTTAAAAGAGTATTGAACTGAGCACTATCTCTAAGATATCGAACATTGCCTTCTTATATGTCGCCTATGCTATATGAAAAATCTTTGCTTAAAGTCGATTCTTTCAGTGTTATAGTCATTAAAGCTTTTGCTACGCCTGTTAAAGGTAACTCTACTTTTCCTTTGCTAACAATATCTTCCTTCCAGATCGAAAATCGCGTGAATCGCTATATAAATGCAACGAGCCTTCTGGAGAAACTCTACTTATAGAAGGCTTTTTCTCATGCTCCAAATTCCTTAAGCCCTTTATGATGCCCCTGGAATCATAGATAAGCTTAAGAATTCATAGGATGCTATTTCCAATGGTGGCATCATTGTCCATTAATGTGGGCATTATTGGATGTGGGGGAATAGCGAATAGGCATATGTCAAGCATCGCCAAAATACCTGAAGCCAAGATGGTCGCCTTCTGCGACATAGACTATCCTAGAGCTAAGGCTTCTGCCGATAGATATGGTGGAAGAGCCTATGGGGACTACAGGGATATGCTTTCTAATGAGAAGCTTGATGCCATCTTCGTATGCGTCCCTCCTTTCGCTAGGGGCTTTGAAGTGGAGTTCGTTGAGAAGGGCATCAACCTTTTCGTCGAGAAGCCCGTAGCCCTAAACCTCCAAGTGGCTTCGGCGATCGAAAAGGCCATAGCCAAGGCTGGAATCATCAATTCCGTAGGCTACATGTGGCGTTATTACGATACGACGGATAGGGCGAAGGAAGCCATCGAAGGGAACGGTTCCATGGGCTTCCTTGAAGGACATTACGTCGATCCCTTCTGGTTTCCCTCTGGACATTGGTGGCTTAGAAAGGAAAAGGGAGGTGGCCAAGTTGTGGAGCAGGCAACCCATGTTTTCGATTTGGCCAGGTACTTCGCTGGGGATGTGGAGCGTGTCTACACCGAGATGGACAGACGCATCGTGACCTGGGTACCAGAAATGAATGTGGAGGACATAGCCATAACGACCCTGCGCTTCAAAAACGGAGCCATCGGTGTCATAGTGAACACTTGCGCCAGCAAAAGGACCCTTTCTTATACGGAGCTGAGAATTTTCTCTAAGGATGTTGTGGTGGAGCATGGCTGTCATAGGGGCTATGTAAAGCTCTATACGGACTCGGAGGTCAGGGAGTTCAGGCCCTCCCTCGATCCCTATTTTGAAGAGGCGAAGGTATTCTTGAATGCCATCGCTAAGGGGGACGAGTCTGGCATACGATCGCCATTCAAGGATGGCCTAAAAACCCTTCAGGTTACTCTGGCGGCTAACGAGGCGGCCCTCGAGAAAAAGGTCATATCATTGCCATAGCCTAGCCTAGTCCATTCAATAAATCTAAACCTAATCAAAGCTAATCAGCTCCTAGAAGCGAATCCCTATTCCATTATCGATGCGAGGAAAAGATTCCTTCCTTTGCCCCATCGCCTTCTTTAGAGGAGCTCGAAGAGCCTTAGATGGCGTTCCACGACAGGGCCAGCTATGTAAGCCAAGTCTTGCGCACTCATGAATCGATGGCTTACAAGGAATTCTTTGTTATCGTTAAGCCATTTCCGTATCTCCCGTTCGACAGCCTTTCCTTTCTCTTTATCCATCGTAACCTTCTCATGGAACTCGCTTTCCTTGCATAAAGCGCAGTAATGAACCCATAATCGCATACCTTCGACACGCTTGGCTAGGGCATCATCATTAACAACTTTGGATAGGATAGCCTCACATCGGGCTTTCAGGCTTCTGAGTTCATCGATTATCTCTTGCGAAGGTCCTTGGAACATCAGGTCCTCGACAGCCTCCCTAACTCTCCGCACATCGTCGGCTACAGGACCGTAATAGTTGATGAAGAAATCCTCCCGAGCAGCCTTTAGGTCAAGGTTTATGTCCCATAGGAGAAGGGTATAGAGCCACCATGAAAGGGGATCTGGGAAATAGGTGTTACTGGGAGGGTTGCAGTCGAAGAAGCCATCGAAGCCCTGCTGATGGTAATACTTAAGGTCTTCTTGCATCGTTTCGTGCTTAGGGATTAGGAAAGCCCTGCCAGCGGCCAGGTTACCCAATAGGACGAGGTCGAAGTAATATTCGAAGACAGTCTTTGATCCCTTGTATCCCTGAGCCTTCAAATAACTGAGCCAGCCTTCCAGGTTCTGGCGATACCTAATATTGATGGGATGGTCGTTGGTGAAGGGTCCATATTGCCCGCCACCCCTTGGACGGGGCGCGTATAGAAAGTCCATATTTCGGCCTTCTTCATGGAGGTTTACATAAACCGGTGGGCTCTCAGTACCATGGTAGGCGATCCAGCCGAAGCTCCCCCTCCAGCCACGTTCGTTCAGTTTACGCCTTATCGCGTTATGAACATGAAGGTACCAGTCTGTAGGATACATGTATCCACTCGTGGAATATTGTGACCTACAACGAGGACAGCGGCATAGAGCCAGTTCCCTCGTATCCGCTGACCATAGGCTTACATAATCCGCATTCCGGCATTCGGAGAGGATCCAGTTCACGGCGTTGTCCGTAAACCATTCAAAGGCTTCTCGGTTTGAGAAACAAAGGGATTGCCCCCCATCCCAAGGGCGATAGCTTGCCGGATTATAACGTCTAACCCCATATTCATCGACCGGGAGCCAGTCCTCGCGCCCCTCATAATCCATCTTCTCTGGATGGCGACCATCGGCAAAATACTGCATGGAAATCAACCTTGGCCAAATGTGCCCCCAGCTATATTGCTTAACTCCTAGCTTCCTGGCTAATTCTTCATGCTCTGGTGTTGGACGTATTCCTATGAAATTGAAGCCCCACCGTACTTGCTCTTCAGGACTCCCTCCAGAGGGTATGCGATTGGCAAAGGCTGGTTCGCGGAGAATTTTCAGATTGGATGGCAACTTCAGGGTTTTACGCCTCGGAAGGATGATGCCTAGGGGCTCAGGTCCATAGAATCGGCAACCCAGCTCCTCCAGCAATCCATAAGCTCCGTAGATGCATCCCCTCGGTTCTGAGGCTTCTATCATCACCCGATCGCCTTCAGCCCTAAGGACGTAACCGTCATGTTTTGCAACGCCCTCCCTCAAACGGAGGACGATTCGGGTCCTTTCTTCCGTTCGCTCCTCGGAAAGGATGGCTAACCTTGCCCCGCTAATCCGTTCTATGTAAAGCTGCAACTGGCTCGCGGCATAGGCTAGAGGCCCCTCTTTCGGTGCTACTATGATCGCCTTTGCCTCGCCCTCTAAAACTATAATTATTTCATCCTTCATCACTATCTAACGCCTCTTCTTTGGATTAAATTATTACCTAACAATATTGACGCTACATTTAATCTTAGTGCAACTTTATTCAGGATTACCTTCGCATCTGCTGTGTTGTTATACCGCACAAACGAGGCCGAGGGAGTATGCCTTATAACTTATCTTATAACTACACTGCACGCCAAGCTAAGCCACGAAAATGTTTCGCCCCCCTTCATACATTTCGATATCTTGCGATCAATGAATTCAGATCCTTTCACGATGAGGTCCTACAAAGCATAGGATAGGCGCCACAAAGCCAGAAGCCCTTCCTATGAAAAAGGTGGCAAGGCTAAGCCGCCCAAACATCCATAGAGTACGGCATCTCTTTCGATACGAGTAATCGCCCTTAGGGACTTTATGGATTCCCCTTTCTTCTGGATGCCTTATCTAATCCTATCTAACCTATCCTATCTTATGCCCTTCTATGAACTCCCTACATCGCCTCGTAAGGAAGTACCAGAGGTTTACGCCCAGAAGGTCTGGCCCCCATCCATCTATCTCGTATACATACTTGGCTTCCTTCACTTTATCGGCTATGAACTCCTCGAGCCATGCCCTTATCCCTTCAACGGCAAGCTCGACCAACCTTTCGCCCTTCTCAGCCGTAGAGAAAATGGTTCCAGGATCCCTGTAATCCTTCATCCTATCCCTGCGAACGAGTTCGGGAAACAGGGCTAGGGCGATGGAAGTTTCGAATTCCCCTCCATGGGCTGGTATAGGATAGCCAGGATATCCATGCTCCCCAGGAACGTATGGTCCCTTTAATGGGCTTTCAAGAACCTTGATGCCCTCCTCCGGTGGTATGAAGTCCCAATAGCATGCCGGAACGACTCTAATTCCGAGTTCTCCCGATGCCCTCACGGCAGCTCCAAGGACGGCAGGCCTATTGCTTCCATGGCCGTTTAGTATGACGATATGATCGATACCCCGAACCTGGAGGCTTTGGCATACGCTCACCATCAAGTCGATGAAAACATGGGGCTCGATGGTGGCGCTTCCTGGGTAACGCATCTGATCCCTCACGACCCCGTAGAATACTGGGGCCGCTACGAGGACCCTCGGATACATCTTCTCAGAAACCCTAAGGGAAATGTACAAGGATGTCAGCTGATCTAGGGCTAAGGGAAGGTGGGGACCATGCCACTCGATGCTTCCTACAGGAACGATGGCCGCCTTAATCTCTGGAAGGAGGTTTCCCAGCTCTTCGCTCGTCAGCTCTGGCATAAAAAGGCGTTTAAGAGGCTTTGAAGGAAATTCCAACAACTCGGATCGCACTCCTAAAGGCATCTGGAAAGAAACTTTGTATAATACAAATTATATAATCTGTTTCTGAAACCCTATGCCTTGTGAGAACTAAATTCACCCTTCGAAAATGCTTGAGCTTATCCCTGATCGGAAAACATGGCTTTGATCTTGGCAAAAGCCTGACAAATATTCTCAGCCGAAGACCCTTCCAGCTTAGAAGTCTTCCTATTATAGCCTTTAATACTAGGCTTGGCTTGAACCCCTTGCCATGCCAAGCCTAACGGAGCGAAGGAAGCCCAAGTCGAAGCCTTCCAAGGCAAAAAGACCAGAAAATATATACGTTCATCCAGCGAGTTTGGCGTTGAGTTGATATGCCGCAAAAGATGATGAATGATTGAATCGATTCGACCACAAGAATATCAAAGTCAATGCATCGAAGGCTAAACGATAAGCTAGGATTTTTGCATAGCAGCCCTTTAACCAGGGGTTTCCTATATCCTTAATAATCATAACTCGATCTCAAGAACTTTCTTGCCAATCCTCCTTGAGATGTATCGAAAGATGTAGGCTGAATAGAGAATCATAGGAACGGATAGAAGAAGCTCCATTTCTAATCCTAGCTTAAGAAATAGGTTGACCATAAAAAGAATGTAGGGGGGCATCATAAGAAGGACTGATAGGAGCATGGCAGCATAGATTATCATGAGGGACGGCGTAGCCCTTCGTTTCGTTCCCAGGAACTTTATCGTCATGTAAAGATTTATTGAGCAACCTATCATGGCATTCGAAGCCACTAAAGCCAAGGGAAGTATAGGATCCATCCCACCAAGGACGAAGAGAATCCCCACGACCAAAGTCGGAACCGCGATCGTAATCAAAGTCAGATCGTAAAGGAGGGATTTAAGGACATATTCGAGACCCATACTCGTAGTCATGGGGATCCAAAGGTTATTCAATTCTCCGATCCTCCAATTGCTGATGAGCATTGGAGGGGTGATGAAGGTATAGGGCAAAAGCATTAAGGAAGGCACTTCCATGGGCATATCGCCTGAGCTTCTCCCTCCCAAGGCGAAGATGAAGAGCACAATCGCATAGAAGAAAAAGACTGCGAAGAGGCTTCCATCCCTAACCATGCGAATGAGTTCTTTCTTCATGAGAAACCTTAGAAGGTTCCGGGATCGAAGATCAAGAGTAAGCCCCAAACCTATCCTTGAGAAGAAGGCTATGTTCTTCCCCATCTTTATCTCCTGGACCCTCATGGAGGTATCGAAGGGGGAAACAAAGGGAACGATTCTGGCAAGCTGGAAGAGGTTCTTCTGGGAGGAGAATAAGAAAAGAGCTAGGGAGGCGAAGAAATAGGAAAGGAGGAGGATAAGGGAATAGGTTTGGGGAACCCTATCATAGATGAAGTCGATGATAACTAAGGCCATGGCCGTCGAAGGATAAGGGAGTTCCCTGTAGCTCAATGTCGAAGGAAGGCGATTTATGGCTCCTAAGGCCGGAAGGAGGAGGATCGCCATCAGAAGGATCGTAAGGATCCTCGGTCCAAGACCCTTGTAAGCCGATAAAAAGATCGAAAGGGACGCTTTAAGGAACTGGATGAAAAAGGCGAAGAGAAGAAGGCAAAAAACCATGGAAAGGATCGTAAAGGGCGATAGGCTTAAGGAGACCGATATGATGCCAAGCATAAGGAAAAGGGGGGAGAGAAAGGGCGAAAGGATGGTAAGGTCTGATAGTAGGCTAGCGGCTAAGAAAAGCCTTGGGGTTATGGGTGATGTGAAGATGAAGCTTTGCTCATACTCGAAGCATACATAGCCCCTGAAGGTGGAGAGGAGGATGAGGGCTAATAGGGCGCTTATTACGGTTGAGAGGGGGTTCACATAAACCATAAGGTCCATGCCTTCCTTTATGGAAGCCGCCAAAAGGGTTGACATTCCTATGGTTCCTGGGAGGAAGCCTAAGGTGTATAGAAAAAGAAGAAGAAGGCTTAGCTTTGAAGCCCTGAAGGCTCCTAGGAAGAGCTTAACCTTTATCCTATAAAGGTCGAGGAGGAGTCCCATGGGATCAAGCTCCCCTCCTTAAGAGCCATGAGAATCTTGATCTTCTTTTAACGGAAGGCTCCTCCTCGTAAGGCTTGGAGGCTTCTTCCGTCAGCTTAAGGAAGACCTCCTCCAAGGTAGCCCCTTCCCCCCTCTCTGAAAGCCTTCGAAGACTCTCCATATCTCCTGAAGCAACGTTCCTGCCCCTATGGATGACGGAAATCCTATCGCAGAGCCTCTCGGCCGTATCGAGCATATGGGTCGATACGAAGACGGCCCTCCCTTCCTTCACCCTCTCCACAAAGAGTTCCTTGATCCTATGCTGCCCCTCAGGGTCGATTCCTATGAAGGGCTCATCTAGGATGAGAAGGTCTGGATCATGGATGAGGGCCGAAGCTATGGCGGTTTTCTGCCTCATGCCTCTGGATAGGGTTAGAATCAAGGATCTCCTCTTATCCTCTAGGTTGAAGATCCGAAGATACTCTTGGATACGCCTCTGGATCTTCTCCTTTTCAACACCCCTTATCATTCCAGAGTATATGAGGAACTCCTCAACCGTCAAGTATTCGGGAAGCGAGATGGCTTCGGGGACATAGCCTATGAAGCGCTTGTATTCATAGGGCTCCGCCGTTATATCGTAGCCATTAACCCTCACGAAGCCCTTATCCATCTTCAAAAGCCCTACGATTATCTTCAAAGCTGTTGTCTTTCCGGCGCCGTTAGGACCTATGAGTCCAAAGATCTCCCCCCTTCGAACCTCTAGCCATAGTCCTTGAAGGGCTTGAGTCCCGTCGTAGGCCTTCCAGACATCGGAGAATTCAACTATCGCTTCCATGCTAATTCGCCGTAAGACAGCCTAGAAAATGCATCGAGGCATTAGTACTTTATTCCTGCCCCCGAGGCTTCAAGGGCCTCGCATAGGGCCTCGATGTTTTCGAGGGGAGTCGGGGGATAGATACCTATGGTTAGCATGAGCCCCCCATCCTTGGAGTTCAATTCTGAAACAACCTTCGATATGTGCCGCCTAACCTCCTCCGGTCTTCCGAAGGGGAGGATCCTCTGCCTATCGATGTCCAGGTCTACGCATATCTTTCCCTTCAGAAGCCTTCCGATGGCCTCGATGCCGTTCACAAGGTCTTGGATGTTGAGGATCGTCACAAAGGCTTTAACAAGGTCCTCCGCAACCTCGAGGACATGCCCATCACTGTGGAGGTGGACATGGGCTCCGGCTTCCCTCACAGGTCTAAAGAGCGCCTCATAGACAGGTAAGATCCATTTGCGAAAGGTCTGGGGGCTAACGGTCAACCTGTCTTGGGCTCCAAGATCGTCGCCAAAGAAGATCGCATCGACTCCAAGGTTAAGCCATCTCTGGACAAGGGCTAGATTGTATCGAAGTATGATGCCTAAAAGCCTTCTAAGCTCTGGGGGCTCTAGGATAAGATCCTTCATAAGGTTCTCAAAGCCGCGGAGGTAGTAGAGCCTTTGGAAAACGAAGCCATGGGGGCAGGAACCCACGGCCAGCCTTCCCGAAGCCTTAGCCTCCTCTAAGGCTTTCCTAGACGCTTCGAAGCTGCCGGGAACCAAGGGATAGCCCTCAGCAGGAAGGGCATTCAAGGCTATAGGATCCTTGGGCTGATAGGATTCCAAAGCCCTCCAATCGCTTAAAGGATGCCTTATTACCTGTCCTTGGAGCCCATCGATGGGAAAGCTCCAGAGGCATCCCCATTCATCCTCTACGATATTTCCTCGACGTCGGATTCCAAAGTCATCAAAATTGACGCTTCCTTTTCTATAGTTCCCGAAGATCGATGGATGCCTTAGGATCACTTCCTCCAGTTTTTCTCGATAGATATGCCAGATAGGAGGGGATAGGGAGACGGAGCATGGAATCCATTCGGGTCCTCGGAACTCAGCAGCCCTGAGAAAATTTTCCTTGGGATTCATAGGAAGAGCACCTTTGAAGCTTGGGGAAGCTCTTGGCTAGGAAAGAATAAGGTAAGAAAATAATAAGAAAAAGGCTATAGGATAAAGTATTTCCAGCCTTCAATGATGGGCTTAAGGAGGTTCAAAGGCTTCCACGAGCTCCGAAACGAAGCGCACCTTCTCGATATCCCCTCCTGGCGGAAGCATATCCGATATGCCAAGTATGAGGTGCGGGTAAAACATCTTTAGGACCTTCTCGACGAAGGTTCTAAGTTCCTCCCTCGAAACGCTAGGTAGGAAGTGGGTGGCGGGAAGCCCATCGATGAGGATCTTGTCTCCGAGGGCTTCCTTAATCTCCTCAAGGGTAACATCTCCTTGGGGCTTTGGTGTTAGGCATTCGATACCATCCAAACCCGTCTGGCGAACGAAGGGAAGGACCTTCCCAACATTACCGTCCCAATGGGAAGTACAGAACTTTCCAGCTTCGTGGAGCTCCTTGGTCCTACGCTGGTAGTAAGGTAGAACGTATTTCCTGAACCAAGGTGGGGAAACGAGGTCATGATGAATATTATCGCCAAAGTTTACGATCCTTATAGGAGATTCCTTTATCACCTTGAATCGCCGATCATCCGATGCATCGAGGAGGCTAAGAAAGTCCTCAACCTCCCTAGGATGCTTCCAAAGGGCCTTTACCGTCGCCCCGAAGCCCATATAGCTTACGATAAGCCTCATGATGGGTAGATGGGGGACCCCTACGATGGACTCAGCCCTTTCGCCAACCTCTTCCATCGCCCTAAGATAGGCTTCTTTATCGAATTCGAACTCCTGGCCTTCGACTATGTAGGCTAGAACCCGAAGGTCTTCGATGCTCTTCACAGGATATTCGATGTGATAGGTAGCAGTCCCATACTCCGTCTTCCTTATGGATTCTCTTAGAACTCCTTTAGGCGTTCTATACTTTCTCCTGATCGTCATCTCGTCTTCCCAGGTTTCGACTTCGACCTTTCCTCCTTGAAGGGTTCGGATACATGGATTGAAAAAATGGTAGGATCGGGGGGTTGCCCTTAGGTCATCGTAGATCTCGATGATACTCGCATTCCTATACCGGCTTGGAAGGGTTCCGAGTTTCTTGTTCACATCATACCAATGATGGAGCCTTGGCTGCCAAAGGATCCTATCGACCTTAAGCCCCTTAAAGACTGCGAGCATTCGTTCCCTAGGGGTCAAATACCGTCACCCTAAACTCCTTCGCTTCTAAGCTAGGTTCTAAAGGATTCTTGGACTCTTAAGCCTTCCTTAGAAAGGCTTTATTTTTCTTTAAGAGCCTCCAAAGCCTCCCGCAAGGAAATCCTATACGGGCCTAGTTTGCCGCCATAGTTGGCCGAGGTTATCCCTACTATGCCTGGGACCTCAAGGGCAGCTTCAATGCCCTTCCCTAGGGCTTTTCCAACAGCCTTAAGGTTGAGACCGTTGATGACGATTTCGTATATCGTGGAAACGGTTTCCGGAACAAGGGAATTGGCAACTTTTCCCCTTAAAGTCGGACAAAAGGGATGGTTTGTGGAAGCCTTGAGCTTATACTTCTCGGAGCCTACCTTCGATCCCGATCGGCATATGCCTCCTGGGAAGGGGGTTATAACCCCCTGAACCGATTTGATGGCTTCGATGGCCTTCTCGGCCGCTGTAAGACCCGCCTTCCCTTCAGAAGCTAGGATGAGGAACATTCCCCCGGCTATCCCCCGCTTTATGCCAAAGGAGTCTTCGATGATGAATTCGCCCTCCATGACAGGGATCCTCCATACTATTCGGCCTGCGAGGCTATCCTGGGCCTCGAAGCCATCCCCAAACTTGGCAATGCTTCTACCGACCTTGGCTCTGCGCTTTGCCTCTGGAAGCCCATCGAAGGCAGCAGTCGTTGGGCATGTTAAGACGCATTGGGCCAAACGGCTTGTCAACTGACCCTTCAAGAGCACCCGATCTATATGGTACATCTGAAGCATGGCGCCAGGCCTACCATCGGGCGTTTCATCCTTAGAAACGATCCCTTCGATGCCTGCCTCCAAAGGTGCTCCGATGATCGATGTAGCGAAGCCTGTGGCAACCTCCGCCGCCCTTTTCGCCCATGCCTCTTCATCGGCCGTTATAAGGACCCTGCAAACCCACATGGGAAACATTTCAGTGAATTCATCGACGATCACGGGGCCCTTCCCCCTCGGAAATGGTTCCCCAGGTTTTATCCAGACGTGCGACATCCCTTCTCCTCCATTATTAAAGCAAACTAGTTTAAAATCTAATCCAAGGCTTTTCAGCTATTTTTCAAAAAGGAAACCCGCCTCATGGATGCGAAAAAGTTTTTGTATGCCAAGGATCTACACCCTCGCGCCTTCCCCCCCTTCCCTCCTTCTTCCCTTCGCCCCTCCTCCTCGCTATCCTCCCTCCCTTCCCTCCTTCTCCCCCTGCCCTTTCTCATCTTCCTCAGCCTCGACTAAGTAGTAATATTCTCCGCTGGCTTTTTGAGCCCTGTCCAACTTAGATCCTTCCTTATTCACCCTTGGTCTTCCCGTTGAGGGATCTCTCCGGAAAGTAATGGACAATTCCTTGAGGAAGGTGTTCATACCGAGTCTTAGCGAAACTGGGGCTCCTGCAAACCCCTCGAGGCCAGGTTTTCCGCTGAAGATCATAAGCCTATCAGCTAGAAAGTCCTGAACGACGATATCATGCTCCACGACGATGGCAGCCTTTCCAAAGGCCTCCACGATTCGCTTCACAACCCTCGTCATCCCATACCTCTCTTCCACATCCAAGTAAGCACTGGGCTCGTCTAGGAGGTATAGATCGGCATCCCTGGCGAGGCAGGCAGCTATGGCAGTCTTTTGAAGCTCTCCTCCACTCAGCGAATCGACGCTTCTATCGAGGAGTCTTTGCAAGGATAGGGCCTCTAGAACTTCGGTCTTGAAGAAGCTGGATTCAAACTTCTCACCAGCTATGGATCTTAGAAGGGCTTCTACGGTTCCGCTGTACTCGGCTGATATGTACTGGGGCTTATAGCTGATTTTCGTTGGACCCTTTAAGATGGCTCCTTTATCCGGACTTTCCAAGCCCGCCAGCATTCTTAGGAAAGTCGTCTTCCCTATTCCATTGGGTCCTAGGATTCCGATAACTTCTCCTACTTGAACGTCCCCGGCGCTCACTGCCAAGTGGAAGTTTCCGAGACTTTTTTCCAATTCTTCCCAGCTGTATAGGATCCTTCCGCTCGTCAAGGCTTCCCTGGGAGGCTTCAAGTGGAAGCGTATGGCTTCTTGTCTAAAGCGTACATTTTCATCGGGTAGGTAGCCCTCAAGGAAGAGGTTGATACCCTCCCTTACGCCATGGGGGGTGCTAACGATGCCATAGGTTCCAGGGATGCCGTAGAAAATGCAGATCTGATCCGATAAATAGTCCAAAACAGCAATATCGTGCTCGCTGACGACGACGGTCTTTCCCTCCAAAGCAAGGCTCCTTATAAGCCTTGCCACGGCCAACCTCTGACGAACGTCTAGATAGCTCGAAGGTTCATCGAACAAATAAAGGTCAGCCTCCCTGAGGCTTACGGCCGCCACTGCAACCCTTTGGAGCTCCCCACCGCTCAGGACTTCCAAGTCTCGGTCTAAGATGGACTTCAGTTCCAGCCTCTCCACCACGTCCTTCAGGGATCTCCTTTCGTCAACCCTATCTAGAAGTTCTTGGACCTTGCCCTTGATGGCTGAGGGAATCCTATCGACATACTGGGGCTTGTAGACTACCTTGAGCCTCTTCTCCATAATACGTTTGAAGTGGTCCTGCAAGACTGAGCCGCTAAAATGCTTCACGATCTCAGGCCATTCAGGAGGGCTATCCCAGCTTCCTAGGTTGGGCTTGATGATGCCTGCTAGAATGTTTAAGGCTGTCGTCTTGCCCACACCATTCTTTCCTAGGAGACCCGTTACATGGAAGGGAATAGGTATCGGTAGCCTGTAAAGTCTGAAAGTATTCATGCCAAAGCGATGGGCGCAATCCTTCCCTATTTCATCGGGAAGGTTTACGATGGATATGGCTTGAAAGGGGCATTTTCGAACGCATATGCCGCATCCGACGCAGAGGGCTTCGATGATGAGGGGCTTCCCATCATCACCGATCCTGATGGCTTCTATTCTATTCCTTACAGGGGGACAGAATCGTCTGCATATGAAGCTACAGTTCTTCGGCCGGCATCTCTCCTTATCGAGGACAGCAACCCTTACCACGAGAATCTTCCTCTAAAGGCAACCCGGTCCAATCTTATTTAGATTAATTTTAATCTAAAAAGAAAAGAAAGGGGGAAAGGCGAGAGGGAAAGGAATGAAGAAGTCTGGAGAGCCCCTCTACCATTCTTCCTCTTCTTCCCATTCCTCTACTTCCTCTTCCTCAGGCTCCTCCTCCCATTCCTCTTCTTCCCATTCCTCTACTTCCTCTTCCTCAGGCTCCTCCTCCCATTCCTCTTCTTCCCATTCCTCTACTTCCTCTTCCTCAGGCTCCTGCAAGGTTGGTACGACCTCCCAGAACCCCCTTAGGGCGCGGGTTTAAAGTTACCATCTAGGACCTTTATTTAAAGTTTAATGCGCCGAACCATCGCTTCCTTCCTCTAGCGATGACTTAACCTTCAAAGTTCGTGGATTACGACCAGTGAGTCTCCGTAGTCGTTATTACATCATGATAACCTTATTAGGAAGAACTTTACACTTATATTGCTTGATCGAAGTTTTCGCTAGCTTGTGAAGTGGGCCGAAGGTAGCTTTCTTTACTTGCTGGTGAAGGCATCGTTCAGCATAGGAAGCTATAGTCGAAAAGGAGGTGAAAAAAATGAAGTTTGTAAAATTCTGGGAGATCTGTCCAGAGGATATCGATAAGGGGATTCCGAAGTTTCTGAAGCTCCTTGAAGAAATGAAAAAGGTGCCAAACAAGTATCCAAAATACCTCGTTCCACCACACGGAATAGGAGAAGTGTTTAAAGGAATCAGCATTATGGAGGCCGACAATGAGGATCAACTAATCAACTATATCCTTGCAGTAACGCCCGAGTTCAAAATCAAGTTCGTACCTTTAATCGAAAGTTCTAAAGCGATAGAAACTTTCATAAAAACTAAGGCATAGTGACGGATGAATATTCAAAGTCTATCTCCAAGGCAACATATCAAAAACCTATATACTTACATTTAAACTTCTTTTTTTTTAAATTTTCGTAATATTTTATAAGAATGCGGTAAATAACTGAAACATATAGAATTAGAAAGAAACTTAGTAAGATCTTATGGAGAGAAACAGTGGGATAGAAATGCCTCGGAAGCTTTAAGAATGGTAATAGATTGAGGTCTCTATTCACAAGCCTTCTCTAAATCTCCATTCTTCATATTTTTCAATATTGAATCTCTAAATCATTTTATCAAATACAAAATTAAAATCGGAGTGGAACAAAGCCTCTTAAGCATTTCATGATTATATTAATTAGCAAGTGACGACCTTATAAAAATGATATCTTCCTTCGACTATCACATGGAAATGGTTTTCTTAGTCATGCATATTAATTTTTAAGCAAGATTCTTATCTCTTATCCTTTATATATACTGTGGCAGAAACATAGTTCCCAAAGCCTAACCCGATACCTTGGGCCTTCTTTACGTCTCCGAAAATCTATAATGGTGGAGAAAAAGTAACCGAATAATTTCATCGAATTTTACCTTGTAATTAGACCTAGGACATAATCCTGAATTATTCAGATATTTCCTTCCCTGAACATCAAAATATGTTTTTCTCATCCAGATGGACACTGTATCATACCATAAAATGTTTCCGAAGCAAAAGATTTTTTGTCTTGTCAAAAACAAAAAATCAACAATTCTAAAAACTCAGAATTGCGAGATGAAACCTAACGCCTTCCTTTCTTCTTGTTTTCGTGGAGCTGTTAACTCTAGTCATGATAAGCTCCTCATGAGATCCATAAGGAGAGGCATAGTTTAGTGGCTCCCTTTCTAGCATCTCTGGCATCCCTGCGTTGGTAGGGATTTGGGGTCTTCGATTTCCTTCAATTTTTGGGACAAATTTTTATGTCTCATAAGCCATCATATAATCATCGATCTGGGATGAAAAATGTTAGATAAGGAAGTTGAAAAGATAGTTTCAGTTGCCCAAAGAAACGAGATTACTGAACATTATATTTATGATAAGTTATCCAAATCCATAAAGGATCCTAATACTAAGGAAGTTTTAAAGCGAATTTCTAATGACGAATTTAAACATTATGAATTTTGGAGAAAATATACGTATAAAGATATCAAGCCAAATGAAATCATTGTTTGGAAATATTTTTTAATTTCAAAAATTTTTGGAATAACTTTTGGAATAAAGCTGATGGAAAAAGGGGAAGAAAAGGCTCAGATTCTATATGAAAAGATATCTAAATCCATTCAAGATGCCCAAGAAATAATCGAAGATGAGAATGAACATGAAAAACAACTAATTAATTTAATTGATGAAGAGAGGCTAAGATACGTTGGCTCTATGGTTTTAGGATTGAACGACGCCCTTGTTGAGCTTACTGGTGCCCTCGCCGGTTTTACCTTTGCCCTCCAAGAAACCCGTTTGGTTGCCATAACGGGTCTGATCACAGGGGTCGCAGGCTCCTTGTCCATGGCCACCTCAGAATACCTATCGACAAAATCGGAGCTTGGCTCGAAAAACCCTTTCAAGGCAGCGCTTTATACAGGCATAGCCTACGTTTTTACAGTTTTATTCCTAGTAATTCCATATTTACTCCTCACCAACCTTTATTCATGTTTAGGCTTATCGTTATTGAATGCGATCATCATAATTTTCCTATTCACTTTCTACATTTCAATAGCAAGGGACCTTTCTTTTAAAAAGAGATTTCTTGAGATGACGATGATAAGTCTTGGGATAGCATGCCTAACCTTTATCATAGGATTCTTTATCAGGATATTCTTAAACATAGAAATATAATGTTGAGACTATAATTCGTGGTTAACTGAAAGTTAAATGTTGCGATAGCTAGGAAAGGATACATGAATTGTATCGAAAATTTGAATCCAAAACATAAAAACCGAATCCTAGGCTAAATCGATCCCTTACATAGTCTCTCATTTTGCATCGAATTCGATAAAGAAACATGATAAGGCCTTAAAAGAAACCATGGAGCTTGGAAGGGACTTTCTGAGAGTATGAAAGTAAGAAAGGAAGAAAGAAGGGAAGGAGGATCGAAGAAAGAGAAGGAAGCACCTTCCCCAGAACGTCTACCTTTATGTTTCGTTTCGTTTTTCTTCGTTACATTCAAATACAATATCAAATTCTCCTCGTCTCCAAAAGCTCCCCCCTCCGTTGGCGGGCTTTCGTCATCAATATCCTTAAATAGGTTTTAGAATCTCTCTTTTTGCCAACAATATGCCTTCAAAACCCCGTCGGTGAAATCGTTGCAGGAATACCGTTACATAGTCAGGATCGCAGGTGTCGATCTAGATGGCACTATGCGAATCGATTATGGGCTATCGAAGATAAAGGGCATAGGGATTAGAATGGGCAGGGCTCTCTTGAGGGTATTGAGGATCGACCCTACAAAGCGTATAGGGTATCTCAGCGATGAGGAGGTCCATAGGATTGAAACGGCCTTGAAAAATCTTCCTGCCCATGGGCTTCCAGGCTGGATGTGCAATCGCCCGAAGGATCTACAAATGGGCATGGACCTTCATCTTATAGGACCCGATTTGGAGTTTCAAACTAAGGCCGACATCGATAATATGAAAAAGATAAGGAGCTGGAGGGGCATAAGGCATAGCCTTGGCTTGAAGGTCCGGGGACAAAGAACTAGGACGACGGGAAGAACAGGAAGGGCTGTAGGCGTGAGAAAGAAGCGCATCGAAGGTCGATAGCCTTGGGAGATCCAAAGCGTAACAGGAAGAAATATGAGACGCCCAGGGTTCCATGGTCATTGCAAACCTTGGAGAGTGAACTGAGACTTTTAGGAGAGTATGGGCTCCGAAACAAAAGGGAGCTTTGGAGGCATAAAACGAAGGTTTCGCGGTATAGGAAACTGGCGAGAAGCCTCTTAGGAAAATCGGCTGAAGAACGGGCGAAGGCTGAGAAGACCCTTCTGGATAAGCTCAGAAGGGAGGGCCTCGTTTCCGAGGGGGCAACCTTGGATGACGTCCTCGACCTGACGGTTAACGATATTCTTGAAAGAAGGCTTCAGACCTTGGTATTTCGAAAGGGTTTTGCAAAGACCATCCAGCAGGCCCGGCAGCTCATAACCCATGGGCACATAGCCATTGGTCCCAAGATTGTTCGAGTCCCCTCCTATCATGTGACGGTTGAAGAGGAGGGCATTATAGGCTATGCGCCCTCAAGTCCTCTAGCCAAAGAAGACCATCCCCTTCGCGTATCGATAGAAGCCATCCAATCCAGCCAGAAAATTAAGGAGGCCGAGGCAGAGTTCTAAAGCCTCGTCCCCAAATGAGGATTTCCTTCTTCGCAATTCCTTTCGATTCTTTAAGCCCCTTCTCGAAAACCTGATAGGGCTTTAGACCCTCCTTCCCCTCCTTCCACCTGGCCGTCTCGTGCCATCATGGGGAATGGGGGTAACGTCCTCAACCCTTCCTATCCTAAAACCGGCCCTCGAAAGGACTCTTATCGCAGCCATGGCTCCAGGTCCCGGTATCTTTGCCTTTGGCCCTCCAGGTGCCCTTACCTTGATATGAAGCCCCGTAATGCCTTTATCCTTAGCGATGGAAGCCACCTGACTTGCGTTCTGCATTGCCGCGTAGGGGGAACCCCCTAAGCGATCCTGCTTCACGAACATGCCAGCCGTCCCGATGGCTATGGTTTCCGAGCCTGAGAGGTCTGTGATGTGGACTATGGTGTTGTTTGAGGAGCTGTATATATGGGCAACTCCCCATCTTTCAGCCTTTCTTGAAGCCATCCGGAAAACCTGGCTAGGAAACTATAAGAGATGTTATTTAAGGTTTAAGTTAAATGCGTAGGCAAAATTTTTGAACCTTATGGGTGTAAGCTTAAAGCTAAGATTTCTGCCTTCTTTTTACCTCCTCCCTTCTTAATCTTTAAATATCCTTGGTGAGGTTTCTCTCGCCAAAGAGGGCCCGGAAGTGCAGGTAAAAATCCTAAGCGAGGATGGGAATACCCTTCGCTTTTTATTGAGCGGTTCATCCATCCCTTTCGCTAGCGCCCTGAGGAGGACTATGCTAGCGGAAGTCCCAACCATGGCCATCGACGATGTTGTTATAATAGAGAACACTTCCGTAATGTATGATGAAATTCTAGCTCATCGACTTGGGCTCATCCCCTTGATTACGGACCTCGATACATATGTGATGCCCGAAGAATGTTCTTGCAAGAGCGAGCTCGGATGCAGCAAATGCCGGGTAGTATTCACCCTTGAGGTGAAGGCGGAGGAAGATGTGAAAACGGTCTATTCAAGGGATCTAGCCACGGATCCCTCGAATCCCTCCATAAAAGTTGTGAATGGCGACATCCCCATCGTAAAGCTGGCCCAAGGTCAGAGGGTTAAGCTCGAAGCCTATGCAAGGTTGGGAACGGGTGAAATGCATGCCAAGTGGCAGCCCTTAAGCCTTTGTGCCTACAAGTTCATGCCCAAGATATCCATTCATCGAACAAAGTGCGTAGGGAAGGATTGCGGTAAATGCGTAGATATCTGCCATAGGAAGGTTTTGAGCCTAGGGGAGGGAGCTTTGAAGGTTGAAAGGCTCATGGATTGTACCCTCTGCGGCGATTGCATGAAGGCATGCCCAGTCGGAGCGATAAATGTAGCCTATGATAGCTCAAGCTTCATCTATACGCTGGAAACCTTGGGAGGCTTGCCCAATCGGAGGATAGTCCTTGAAGCAGCCAAGATTCTCATGGAGAAGGCTGAGGATTTCAAGAAGTCCCTTTCGGAATTTCTAGGGGAGGAAGGGAAGGCAGAGGAGGAAGCCAAAGGAGAGGAAGCGAAGGAGGAGAAGGAAGAGGAAGGGGAAGGATATGAAGGGAAGGAAGAGTAATCCCATCCTTTTAGATATGGTGAAGGAGCTAAGAAGGGCCGCAAAGCTTAACGATGCTCCCATATGGGATTCCATAGCCGAACGGATAGAGGCACCTCGAAGGCTCAGGGCTCAAGTGAACCTTTCGAAGATTAACCGTCTCTCCAAGGAAGGAGAGACCCTCTTGATTCCTGGCAAGGTCCTAGGTACCGGAAAGCTGGACCATAGGGTAACGGTGGCAGCCCTATCCTTCTCTAAGGAAGCCAAGAGGCGCATCGAGGAAAACGGCGGTCGTTGCGTATTCATAAAATCCCTCATGGAGGAAAACCCAAAGGGCTCTGGGGTGAAGATCCTTGCCTGAAGGCTCCAAAACGAAAGCGAAGCCGAAGGCGAAGGCTGAGGCTGAAGGAGGAAAGACTATCGTCCTAGATGCTTCTAGGCTCATTTTTGGGCGGATGTGCAGCTATGCAGCGAAAAAACTTCTTAGCGGCCATCGGATCGTAATCCTCAACGCCGAAAAAACGGTCCTCTCAGGACGAAGGCAGCCCCATGTGGAGGAGGCGAAGGGCTTCTTGGAAATAGGTGCTTATCGGAAGGGTCCCTATCATCCAAGGCGGCCTGATAGGATCGTAAAAAGGGCCATAAGGGGGATGCTCCCAAGGAGGAAGCCCAGGGGAATCGAAGCCCTTAAGAGGCTTAAGGTTTATATAGGGACTCCAGAGGGCTTCAAGAACGCCGCGATAGAAATCCCCATGGAAGCCGATGCCTCTAGGCTACAGGGTCCTCGTTTCGTCCTTGGAGATTTGGCTAAGGAAATAGGCTGGAAGCCCCTAGGTGAGGATTGATGCCCCCCCAGAAGACCGTAATAGCCGTTGGAAAGCGGAAGACTGCCATAGCTAGGGCAGTCTTGAAACCTGGAAGTGGAACGATTAGGGTGAACAAGGTTTTGCTCGAATTCGTTCAGCCTCCCATGGCGAAGAACGTGATGGAGGAGCCTATCCTCATAGCCGGAAAGGATGCCATTTCCGATGTGGACATCGATGTAAACGTTAGGGGAGGGGGCTACATGGGTCAGGCCGAAGCCGTGAGGATGGCTATTGCCCGAGGCCTCGTGAAATGGATGAAGAGCTCGACCTTAAAGGATCTTTTCAGAAAATACGATAAGACAATGCTCTCTGGAGATGCTCGATTCAAGGAACCGAAGAAATTCGGAGGAAGGGGGGCTAGGCGGAGGAGGCAGAAGAGCTATAGGTGATTCCGGAAAGGCTTAATCGGGAAGCGTGATCTGATTGGGAATGATACCAGTAAGATGCTTTTCTTGCGGTGCCCTCGTGGGCCACAAATGGGAGGAATTTGAAAGAAGGATTAAAGACGGAGAGGATGCCGGAAAGGTTTTGGACGATCTTGGCGTGCGAAGGTATTGTTGTCGATCAACCCTCCTAAGCCATGTGGAAGTCATAGACGATGTCCTTAAGTACTTCACTAAATCCATGGTAGATAAAAGGGAAAAGGAAGGAGAAAAGGAAGGAGAAAGCTTAGGTTAGGTTGGTTGTTTAGGGTGGGGTAGGAGGCGTTTTCCTTGGCAGAAGGATATACGATAATCGAAGAAGCTAGGTGCCGAATCGTCTTCGATAGCCGAGGGAATGAAACCGTCGAAGTTGAAATCGATACTCCGGGTGGCTTCGGATCAGCGGCAGCTCCCGCTGGGGCTAGCAAGGGACGCTGGGAGGTCGTATCCTATCCTCCAGGGGGAATCTCTGAGGCTGTTAAACGCTTCAGGGAACAGGTGGCCCCTGAGCTTATAGGCTTGGATACCATCCAGCAAGAAACCATCGATAGAACCCTGATCCGAATCGATGGAACGGATAACTTCTCCAGGATCGGAGGGAACGTCGCCTATGCTGTTTCCTTAGCTGTTGCTGAAGCGGCCTCCACATCCTTGGCTATTCCCCTCTTCCAGCACCTCTCCGGAGCCCTCACGCGGAGGCTCCCCTTCCCCCTTGGAAATGTTCTAGGAGGTGGGAAGCATGCAGGAAAAGGGGCTCCGGACATCCAAGAATTTCTAGTAAGCCCCTTAGGCGCAAAGAGCTTCAGGGAAGGAGCCTTAGCCAATATAAAGGTCCATAAAACCCTAAGAAGCCTCTTGGAGAAGGAGGACATCCCCTTCTTTGGCGGTAGGGGAGATGAAGGAGCCTGGGCTCCAGCCCTTAGCAACGAAAAGGCCTTTGAGCTAGTTTCGAAGGCTGTTGAACTCGTATCGGAGGAAGTGGGCTTCGAGATTAGGTTTGGTGTCGATGTGGCCTCCTCCTCCCTATGGGATGAGAAATCAGGCGTTTACGTTTACAATCATGAAAGGTCCAAAAGCCCCGGTGAGCAGATAGACTATATCCTCGGAAAAATATCGGAATACAAACTTTTCTATGTAGAGGATCCCCTCCACGAGGAGGACTTTGAAGGCTTCGCCGAGCTCACTCGTAAGGCAAAGGACTGCCTCATCTGTGGCGACGATCTCTTCGTTACGAATGTCCATAGGCTTAAGAAAGGCATTGAATCGAAGGCTTGTAACGCCTTGATCATCAAGCCAAACCAAGTGGGGACGATCACCAGATCTAAGGAAACGGTGGATCTTGCGAAGGCAAGGGGATATGTTCCGATCTTCAGCCATCGCTCCGGGGAAACGACGGATACGCATCTGGCCCATCTGGCTATAGCCTTTGGTTGTCCCCTTGTGAAGACGGGGGTCTTAGGAGGGGAAAGGATAGCGAAAATCAACGAGCTCCTCAGGATCGAGGAGTTCCTGGGCGAGGAAGCTCGCCTTGCGGAGCTAAGGATCGGCTAAAAGAAAAAGGATCAATATACGGAATGATAGGTGTCAAGATGAACAAAGAAACGAAATTGGAATCTGAACTAGATCCAGATCCAGATCAAGCGCCAGACCCAGACCCAGAATCAGAATCAGAATCGGGCTCAGAGCCCGAACAAGAACCAGAGGCAACTACAAAGGAAAGGGAATTAGCCCAAGAAATTCCGGGGCTCCTCCTTCCTTTGGATACCCTCCTTGGAACGGGCATCCAGATCGGAACGAGGATGAAAACGAGGGATATGGAGCCCTATATTTTCCGGGTTCGCCCGGATGGCCTTTTCATCCTAGACATCGCCAAGATCAACGAAAAGATCAAAGTTGCTGCATCCTTTTTGGCTAGGTTCGATCCTAAGGAAATCGTTGTGGTTTCGACAAGGCTCTATGGGCAGGGTCCAGTTCAGAAGTTCTGTGAACTTACGGGCGCCATTCCAATAGCTGGGCGCTTCATGCCGGGAACCTTTACGAACCCCCTGCTTCAAACCTATGTGGAACCGAAGGTTGTGGTAGTCACGGACCCAAGGGCTGATGAACAGCCCGTAAAGGAGGCATCGGAGATGGGCGTGCCTGTGGTAGCCCTTTGCGACACGGATAACATAATAAGCAATGTTGATCTGGTAATTCCATGCAATAACAAAGGAAGGAGAGCCTTGGCTACCATATTTTGGCTTCTGGCTAGGCAGGTTCTGAGGAATCGGAAGGAGCTACCAGAAGATAAGGACCTTCCCGTTTCCATAGAGGATTTCGAGACTAAGGCCGAAAGGAAGGTCGAAGAAGCCTAGCCTTTAAGGCTTATGGGCTTTGGAGCTTGGCACAGATAGGCGTTGGGAGCAGAACGTCAAACTTTATGAGAGGCTTCTTCGAACTTGATTTTGAGCGGGGGTAGCAGAGCCAGGTCGAAACGATCGATGCGACGTTAAACATTTCGATGGCCAGATGCGCGGGACTCAAGATCCCGTGGGGTAGCCCTTCGTGGGTTCGAATCCCACCCCCCGCACTAATTTACGTGCTGTATCCATGAAACACCACACTGGTCACCAGATATCGAAATAGAGTGCCGGAAAATACTTAACTTTAATGTAGTCCAACCTTATTATAAGCCAATGTTATTGAGTGGAGCAAGTCTATGGAAGGAGTGAAGGGGCAAAAGTGGCTAGAGATCGATGACTTAAAAAGGATTTTTCTTTCTGACTCGTACGTAGAAGAACTTAAGGAATTGAGCTGTTATGGTGTGCACATCAAACAAGAGCGTCCTATGTGCTATATTTTGGCAAAACATTTGTACAAACAGGGTTCCAATGTTATTCTTGAAAAATCTCAAGAAAAGAATTATTGGTATGATTTAGTTGTAAATGGAACTACAATTGAAATAAAATTCTATTACGAGTGTGATCTTAGAAATAGACTTGAAAAAGAGATGAATAAGAGCCAATGGGACCTTGATAAGCTCTATTCACGCTTAACTCCTTAAAAAGGGAGCACAAGTCTTATAGTTGGAGTATGACGCTATCTATACTCGAAGATGTGTTTAACAAGCAACCGGACATTTTCATTTTGACAATTTTGTCTCGCGATTTGAGAAAGAAAGTGCATGATTTGCCTATGGAATACATATGTTGGAGCGAGTACGAAATAAAATACAATGAGAAATATGGTTTTAATAATAATCGTTCATTTAACTTATTGGAGACGTTTCTTGAAGGTATTAAGGTGAAAAGAAACTTCAAATTACACTACGCCAGAATAGATATAAACACTCTTTTCCCTTCAGCGTATCACCTTTACTTTTGTGATTTCAGAAAGGCGAAAGATTAGATGCTTATATCAATTCATGTTCCTGTTCGACCTGGAATTGTGTTATAAAGCAACATTTACCAGTAAATTAATACTGAAATCCCACGCCCCGCGCTCATTATTTTTGGAATAGGCATTTGTTTTGCCCTTCTTTTTAAGTCTGAACGAAGGAAGGTCTCTAAACCTTTTCTAATTAATGAGAAAGAGGTTTATTCTATACTTACGAGCCAATTCTAAGTCCTTTTTAGGTATAGTCAAAGATACTCTGACTAAGTCTCAAATTCCTATGGCCTTGAAGTCTGAACGAAGAATGGAGACCGTAGACCCCCTTTCGCTTCCTCCTCCAAGGGGACATCGAGGCCCTCCGAGGAAGCCCATGGAGAACCTCCAGGGACCTCCTGAGGCTCGAACCTTCTGGTCCTCAATTCCAAGGGATCCTTTCTAAAGGAATAGCCATAGGAAGTATCCTTCGGGGACGATGGAAGCTACCATGGAAGTGGGAAGCTAGGGAAGGCTAAGGAAGGCTTTCTGCGATTACTTGAAATCATCTACAGAAGTAAAAGTTCTGCCTCTTTCAGCGTTCCCCTTACAGGATCGGCCTCAAGACCGAAGGACTCCAAGGCCGTCACGCCCAGGACGACCTGATCCTCCAAGTCGCCCATAACTACGGTCACCGTTCTCCTCCTTCCTAGAAGTTCCATTCCAGCCTCTCCCAGGTCCCTCTCGATGTATCCGCCGAAGGTTCTGAACCTCCTCCTTTCAAGGGGCTTGATGCCCAAATCCGTGAGGGACTTTCGTGGGATGACGCTGTATATGGCGCCTGTATCGACGATGCCCTCGACCTCCAAGGTTTTATCAGGCGATCGGGGATTGAAAACCCCGAATCTAACCTTAATGAAGCCCATGGACGCCAACCACAGAAAGAAAGTACCCACGTTACTTAAATTTATTAAAGGTTGGAACTTTCCGTTCTTCGCTTTCACTCATCCGAGCTTTGGGGCTCTGGCGCTTCGATGAAGGAAGTGAAATAAAAAGCCTGCAACAGCAGTGAATGCGGTATCGATGGAACTATATACGGAGCAAATCGGGTTCTTGGAAAGTTCGGGGAGGCTTTCGGTCCATCAATTCCAAGGCCAATACGGTTTTGGAGGTTGTTAAGGTAAGGATGGGATATATAGGCGCAGCGAGGGAAGTACCATCTACATCTATAGCGACGATTACCCGTCCCACCGATGCCTCGGGAAGGCTGGCCTCTGTTCAGGCATGAAGTCTTCAACTATTCTTTCGACGTACGTAAGGGGAGATGAAAGGCTCATGTGAAAGAATGTGAGGGGGTTAGGTTCTCAATCCTTAGACCCTTCATGGCAGTCCATAGGGAAGTAGCCAAGTCCGGTACAACCTTTGGCTCTACTTTACGCATTCACTCTGAACATCCATAAGAAGGCACAATCTAGCCCAAGAAAGGGAGCCCTAAAAACCATAGAGAAAATAAAAAATCGTCAAAAGATAATACAATAAATTCACCTAAAAATAGATACTAACAAACTCATCAAAAAGAAGGATCCTAACCCTTTACCATAACGAAAGATTCTAATTCAATTGTTTTCCTAATAAGCCAGGGGCAAAGCCTTAAGATGCCGAGGCAAAGGATTTAACGAAGGCAAATGTCAGGACAATTGGAGCCGAAGGTTGAAGTGGCAAAGGACCCAAACTACCGCACGATCTTAGTAAATGGCCTTTTCGGTGGCCATAGACCTGGTTTCTTCGAAGCTATTGTATACACGGACGAGATGGTGGCTGAGGATGCTCTGGCGACCCTAAGGGGGGATCCATCCAAGGTCCGTATTCGCCGCACTCTTCAATGCAGACTGCTAATGGATCCTGTCCAAGCTAAAAGCATCGCCAAATGGCTTACAGGCCATATAGCTGAATACGAAAGAACCTTTGGAAAGATCCCAACGCCTGAAGAAGCCCAGCATCGTCAGGAGAAGGGAATGTCCGTTTGAAACGAGATCTTTAGCATAGGTCTACTTAAGAGAAGCTAGAGAAAATCGTGCAAAGGGTAAGGGCCAACGCGAGTAACCTTGGGCTTGAACTAATGATACGAGAAAGATAGAGAGATATCGCAACCATTCTAAAGCTTTAGAATGAATCCCTTTGCAGCGTAAGGTAGGAAGAATGGATGCGAGGTTTATGGATCTTGACGAAACTCCATAAACCCTACATCAGCCCCTTACGAGCTCAGGTCTAGTTCTAAGGTTTAGGTTTACCCTCCGTCCCTCAACCATGTAGTAAACCCTTGAGGCTATGTTTGTACAATGGTCGGCGATCCTTTCAAGGTACTTCGAAATGAGGACTGTGCTCACGACAGGAAGATGGCCTACATTTTCTTCCGGAAACCCTAGTAGGGGTTTGGAAATGAATTCATGGAAGAGGTCATCGACACGCTCCTCCCTCTTCTTTACATTGTCTTCCAAGCCTTCAAGGGCTCCGGAGACATAAGCCTGAATGGCAAACTTCAGCATTTCCTGCGAAATTTTGCTCATTTCGTATAACCTTTTGAAAACCGGCTCAGGAAGCGTCGATGTCAATTGCTGGATCCTAAGGGCAATGTCGACGCTATAATCGCTTATTCGGTCTAGATCCGTGATGATCTTGAGGGTCGTCGTTATCAGCCTTAGGTCGCTGGCGAGGGGTTGCATCCTAGCAAGAAGCTCGACGCATAGGTTCTCTAGGGAATATTCGATATGGTCAACCCCCTCATCCGCGGCGATTATGCCTTCCGCCCCCTTATGGCTCATCCTTCTGAGCGCCTCCATAACGTCTTGGAGTTGCGTTTCCGCGATCTGAGCCATCCGGTAAACTGAAGACTTGAGCTTCTCGAGTTCTATGTCAAACTCCTTTACATAGTGCTTCTTTCCCATACGCATCATATCTCCTATACCTAGTCCAACCTAGCCGAATTTACCAGTTATGTAAGCCTCCGTCTTCTCGCTGCTGGGATGCTCGAAGAGTTCCGTGGTAGAGTTGAACTCGATAAGTTCACCTAGGAGCATGAAAGCCGTCCTATCCGAAACCCTTATGGCCTGTTGCATGTTATGCGTCACCAAGACGATCGTGACCTCATCCTTGAGATCCTTAAGGAGATCCTCCACCCTCGCCGTGCTTATTGGATCCAAAGCTGAAGCTGGCTCGTCAAGCAGAAGAACCTCTGGATGTGTAGCTAAGGCACGGGCGATGCAGAGCCTCTGCTGCTGGCCGCCCGAGAGGGCTAGGGCATTCTCCTTCAATCTATCCTTTGCCTCTTCCCATAGGTTCGCCCTAACGAGGCTCTCCTCGACGATTTTATCCAGTTTCTTCCGATCTCTTACTCCCAGAATCCTCGGACCGAAGGCGACGTTATCGTATATCGATGCAGGAAAGGGGTTAGGCTTTTGGAAGACCATTCCTATCCTTCTCCGGATCGTCACTGGATCGATGCTAGGCGCATAGATATCTTGACCGTCAAGAAGTACTCGTCCAGTAACCTTTGCTCCAGGGACGAGTTCAATCATCCTGTTTAGCGCTTTTATCAAAGTGGATTTTCCACAGCCTGAAGGCCCTATTATGGCCGTGATCTCGTTCTTCGGAATAATTAAGGATACATGTTTCAGTACGGGCTTGCTGCCGTAACTAACGCATAGGTCTTTAACTTCGATCTTAGGATCCATCACCATGCCTTAAGCCTCCTACGCTTTGCCCTTATGAGAAGGGCTACGGAGTTCAGCCCAACGGCTAATAGCAATAGAACTAGGGAAGTGCCATACTGGATAGGGGCTGTCTTCAGAGGATTCGGTGACTGGGTTGCCATTACGAAGAGATGGAAAGGTAGAGCCATCACCCTGTCGAAGGGTGAGGATGGAAGCGATGGCGCATAGTAGGCTGCAGCGGTTAACATTATGGGTGCTGTCTCGCCGATGACCCTAGATGAGGAAAGGACGATGCCTGTCAGTATGCCCGATAGGGCGTTTGGTAGGACAACCTTGCCCACGACCTGTAGCTTCGTAGCTCCAAGGGCATAGGCAGCCTCTCTGAACTCATTCGGTACAGCCAATAGCGCCTCTCGACTTGTTGTGATCGTCACAGGTAGGGACATACATGCCAAGGTCAGGGCGCCTGATAGGAGGGATTGCCTGAAGCCTAAGAAGTTAACGAAAAGCCCTAGGCCGAAGAGGCCGAAGACGATGGAGGGCGTCCCCGCTAGGTTACGGATCGAGATATCCACAGCTCGGGTAAGGCGCCCATGATGCGCATACTCGGCTAGGTAAATGGCTGATAGGATGCCTAAGGGAACGGAGACGGCAAGGGAAAGCCCTACCAGGTATACGGAGCCTATGATAGCCGGAAAGATTCCGCCGGCCATCATTCCTTGCCTTGGGGGTTCCGTGAGGAATTCCCAACTGAGGACGCCTGCACCCTTGTATGCGATATCGAAGAACACTGCGAGGAGCCCTAGAAGGGCGATGCCGACTGTCAGCCTCAAGGCGAGGACAACGAGGGCTTCTTGAAGCCTATCTTTCATATTCATGTCAATCTACCTTACCTCTCGTCACTAAGTAGTCGGCTACAAGGTTCACAGCAGTCGATATGAGAAAGAGAATTATTCCCAAAAGGAAGAGCATCTGGTAGTGTAGCGAGCCGAAGACAACTTCGCCCATCTCAATGGCTATGGCGGCCGTCATCGTCTCCATCGAGGTGAGTAAGTTGAGGCTTATGACAGCTGCGTTCCCCGTAGCCATAAGGACAGCCATCGTTTCTCCGATTGCCCTGCCAAAGGCCAGCAGGATCGCTACGAGAATGCCCCTTCCGGAGTAGGGCAGGACAACCCTTTTGAGGACCTGTAGCTTCGTAGCTCCAAGGGCATAGGCAGCCTCTTTCAAGTCCCTAGGCACGGAGTTCAGGGCATCTTCTGAGATACTCGCTATTGTCGGAAGCACCATCAAGCTGAGGACAAGGATCCCATTCAGGGCATTTAGCCTCGTCCCCATGCGAAAGAGGCTATGTATCCAACCGCTCACTACAGTGAGGGCGAAGAAACCGAAGACCACGGAAGGAATGGCTGCGAGGAGTTCCACAAGGGGCTTCAGGACCTCCCTTTCGAGGGGATGACTGAACTCGGATAGATACAAAGCAATACCAACGCCTATAGGAGTTGCTAGGATGAGGGTTGTAACAGTAATGACCGTCGAGCCAGTGACGAGGGGGAGAATTCCAAACTTGGGAACCTGGGCTGAGGGTTGCCATACAGTTCCTGAGAAAATCTCCCATAGGGGCACCTGAATAAGGGCGGGTATGCCTTCCTTGAAGAGGAAAATCGTTATGAGGAGTGTAACAAATATTACCGCAAAAGCGCATAGAAGGAAGAGGCCCTTCGCAAGCCTCTCGGTTAGGGAATCTTTGAGGAACGCCTTCTGAAGGGTTGATTCCTTGAGCTTCATCGGACACTTACCTCTAGACTATAGGAACGTAGCCCTCCTCGGCCGCGATTCCCTGTCCTTCTGGGCTGAGGATCCAGGCTATGAAGGCGGCAAGCTTGCCCTCCGGGTAACCAGCCGTTATGATGTAGAGGGGTCTCGAAATGCTGTATTCCCCACTCTTTATCGTGGCTATGGTAGGCTTAACGCTTGGCGAAGCGGCATCCTTCTTGATCGCCAGAATGGCTACATCTGTTCTTCTCTCAGCATAGGCTACGCCCACGTAGGCTATGCCACTAGGATCTTGGGATACCGCTTGGACGAGGTCTGAGTTTCCTGGTAGCGACTGCATATCAGCCCTATAGTCCTTGTTTCCCATAACGTGCTCCCTGAAGAAGGCGTAGGTCCCGGAGGTAGACTGTCTTCCGTAGACGGTTATCTTAAGATCAGGTCCGCCGACTTGGCTCCAGTTCGTGTAGTTGCCTGTATATATCAATGCCAATTGCTTTATCGTAAGTTCTTTCACGGGATTGCTCGGATGGACGATGATGGAAACTCCATCAAGGGCTACAGAGAACTGGACGGGCGTCTTCACCTTACTCCTCATGGCATCGATTTCGCTCTGCTTCATCGGCCTAGATGCAGTCGCTAAATCAATTCGTCCGTCTATAAGGGCAGCGATGCCCGTTCCTGATCCTCCGCCAGTTACAGCTATGTTCAGCTCAGGATGCGTCTTCAAGTACTCCTCAGCCCATCGCTGGGCAAGGATTAGCATCGTATCCGAGCCCTGAATGACTATGGAATTGGGCTGAAGGGTACCTCCTGCCTTTATAAGCTGTTGCTGTAAGTCGGCCAGCTGGGCTTCCAGAGCTTGCCGTTGGCTTCTAAGGGCCTTGGCTTCGGTTGAACCCATCGCAAGAGTCACAGTATAGCCTATCCCTGCACCGATTACCAGAGCAATAAGGGATATGGCGAGGTGAGAGATCCTTACCATTTTTTCACCAAAAATACATAAATTTGCTAATTATATAAATATTTCCTATAAAATCTATATTTTTATCTATAACCTATATAGATGATCTCAGATCTACAAAACTCGTAAATGGGAAAACCATCGCATCGGATCAAGGGCAATAAAGCTTCGATTTGTTGGTTCATGTTCTTGGAAGGAAGTATTACGAGACAAAAGGAAGCTACGATTAGAAGCTTAAAATGGATCTTGGATTTAGCCAATACAGAAAAGAAAAGAGGGTGCCGTGTTTTTACTAAGGACTTTGGCGGCCGAGGAAGCCTTTAGGGTCTCCAAAGCCTCCTCGACCGAGTTTGGGAGGTGAAGAAAGAAAATTGTCTCTATTAAAGAGCGTAGTTGATAGTTACATGCAAAAAGTTTCTGGCTTAGAGGAGCTTTGCTCAAGATGCCTTAGAACAGAGAGATGGGGAGGAAGCGTTGTCTTAATGGTTGTTGATGCAGCCTTCACTTCTATAGGCTTAAACTATTTTACTGCCGTAGTTCCAAAGGTTGAGGAATTCTATAAAAAGTATGTACAAAGCGGAAGAATAAGAAACCTAAAAGAACTTGCCGAAGCAGATAGTAATGAATTGAGAAAAGTTTGGAGAAATAGGCGTTCATGGATTATCGCCAAGAAAATCTCTTCTTACTTATCAACCCTGAGCGATGATGATAAAGTGGCTTTAAGAAATTGGGCAAGAAATGCAACCCTTGAGAATTGGAGAGAAGATCCTATTGGAAGAATAAAAGGTGTAGGCTTAATTACCTTTCAATATCTAAGAATGATGGGAGGGATTGATACTGTAATGCCTGACAAAATTGTTAAGCGAGTAATTAATGAGATTTTGGTTAAAGCCGGCTTAGAGCCCGTAGAGGATGATCTAGAATTCATAAAGAAATCTGAGGAAATTGCTATAAAATGCGGATATAGACCAATAGAGCTTTGCTGGATGACTTGGCTTATTCAGCCAGAGGGAAAAATAATGAGGATGGAGAAATACTCAAGTCTGCTTTCGAAGATCTAAAATACTACTCAACGATTGGCAAAAGATTTCTTTAAAAATTTATTCCATATATTGAAAGTAGATGGCTACTTAAATCAAAATTGTTTATTTATCTTTATGAAGTTACTTTCTAAAATTTGTAATCACCTTCTATATAGTCTTTAGAAGTCTTTTTTAAGCTCTTCACTCAAATTTTTATCTATAAAGTCAATTGAATGATTTATTATTACGATCCTTATTTAATTAAGGCGGTCCCTATATAAGGAAGGAAACCTTTCTCACTACATACTGATCTATAAACATCCTTGCTAAATCAAAGGACTATCAGATAAATAGAGGTGAATATCTCAGAATTCTTTCATTTATACTCATTAGGAAAAATAAAAATATAATGCCTAATTAACTGGATAAATTCCCTTTCTATTAATCGCGTTAATGCTAAATCATTTGCCTTATTTTTGTATAGAAGAATGCACCCTATAAACAGATATTTTTTTCTTCAAGATAATTTTTCCTTAAGTCCCTCTTTTCAATCCCATAATGATAAGCCTTAAGAAGCCATCGATTAGCCATCTACTCAATGGCGCAAGGGTGAAAAGGATGGATGTGAGGGAGCGAACCCTTGCAGTTCTTCGGGGCGAGAAGCCTGACAAGTTGCCTTGGCTCGCCTACAGCTTTCTCATGCCCCCTGTCGGCTCAGCAGAGCGAATGCTTCGAAACATGGGATTGGGTCTGGTCTTGAGGCTAAGGGTTTGGCGCGAAGAGATGCCAAATGTCATCGTAAAAGAGCGTACGATCGGAAACATCTGTGAGCGGATCTATATCACGCCTCTCGGAAAGGTTTCAACTAGGCTGAGGACTGGACTTAGAAGCTTTGCCGGCGGCGTCTGGGCTATCGAGCCCTTAGTGAAGGACCTTCGGGACTACGAAGTTGCCGAATTCATGATAAAGGATACAGTCTACTCGCCGGATTACGAGGCCTTCATGGAGGCGGAGAGAAACCTAGGCGGGGACGGCCTTGCTTATGTGCGGGTGGAGCCGAGTCCCTTCCAGAAATTGATGAAGGACTTGATGGGCTATCGGAATCTAGCCCTAGGGATTTACCGTTACCGCCGAGAGCTCGAGGCCCTCATGGAGGTCATTGCAAGGAAGCAGGATGAGCTCTATCATATCGTCGCCGAATCGCCAGCTGAGGTAGTCCTTCTCCCTGAGAATACCAATAGCGTCTTCACTAGCCCTGAGCTATTCGAACGGTACTGCCTACCGTATTACAAAAGGCGGACGGATATGCTTCGAGCCAAGGGAAAGATCGTTATGGCCCACATGGACGGAAAGCTCAGAGTTCTGAAGGACCTGATTGCGAAGACAGGTTTCACGGCTGTAGAGGCTTTCACTCCGCCACCCATGGGCGACTTATCCTTAGAAGAGGCCTGGGCTACATGGGGTGATGACTTCCCCATCTGGGTGAATTTTCCAGGATCCGTATGCCTTCTTGGACTAGAGAAGCTACGGGAATATGCCATTATGCTCGTCAAGCAAGGCGTAGCCCATGGGAGAATGATTCTTAGCGTAACAGAGGATTTGCCTCCGCCCCTCGTCGGAAACCTGAAGACGATTACTGAGGTCGTGAATGCCTACGGTGCGCTGTTATAAGGCATGCCTCAGTAATTGTCCTAGACTCGAATCGATGTTTCATCTCATCTCATCTAGTCTAGTCTATATCGCTTTTTCTCCTGCAAGAGCCTCAAGGTTAACTATTCGTTTCCCCTTTTCGTGGATCGTACGCTTTTTTCTGAGCAGGGATTGAAAAAGCTTAAGCTCGTCAGAGGAACCTTAGAGCATATAAAATACCAAAGTCTATTGGTGGGAAGTAGACACATTACTATTATTTGATCCTTCTGCCTTTTGTTTTTGTTTTAGATAATGGGCTGATGGATGAGCTAAGGCTTACGAGCCAAGAGCCTCCACAAAGCCCTTTCGGAAGATATGCCTCCGATGTCCGATGGCTAATGCCGGGAGAGCAGCGAAGGGCGTATGAAGGAGGGAAGGAAAGGAAATAGAATGAGAAGGGAGGGATAGGTTAGGGTAGGAGGGGAGGCTGAATTGACCCCACTTTCACTTTCACTTTCACTTCAGTTATTTGAAACATCAAAAAGGCGCAGTCAAGCTCTTCGGTTTAGAAGGCAGAAATGAAGGAAGGGAGGGAGGGAAAAGAGAGGTTTGCGAAAAATTGATCTGGGAGAGGTTTCAACTATTTCCTTTCTTTGGAATTCTGGAGTATCGCAATATAAATTTCTAAGCTAACTCGCGGCGCTGATGGTTTGTCTGAATACCCTAATTCTCTTACCATAGGGTTCGTCCTTCCTCATGGCTTAGGATATATTTTGCGCGAATTTGGGCTAATTTAGGTCTTTAAGGAGGATGGTCTCGGTTATTTTTTCTCCTTTCTGTTTTAGTTGCTTGTCGGCCTTTAAGGCCCCAAACCATGCGCTCCCCCTTTGCGAAGATACTTGACTTTTCAACTTCTTCTTTGAATGGTAAACGAAGAAAACATCTTGAGCAACTTGAAACTAGACTAGACTTAGGGATGACGACCTTATAACGATCATTCCTATCTTGGGCGGTAATTCTTCCTCTAACTTGATGTGCGAATGCATAAAACGGTCTTAATCGTTTTTTAAACTTGGGGCTTGAGAAGTTGGAGGATCACAGTCATGCTCACGATCATGCCCATCATATAAGCGATTTTAAGAGAAGATTTTTCGCCTCGCTGATTCTAACTGTTCCCATTTTGCTCCTTTCTGAAATGGTTCAGATGTGGTTTGGTCTGGGTTGGATAAGGGTTCCCTATCAGAAACAGATTCTATCCTTTCTATCCATGATTGTATACCTTTACGGCGGTTTTCCATTCCTTAAGGGCTTGCGTCGGGAGGTAAAGGCCAAACAGCCTGGAATGATGACCTTGATAGGTACGGCGATATCCGTAGCTATGTTCTATTCGCTTGGATCGGCCTTCGCATCAAACGGAGGGGATTTCTCTTGGGAGCTTGCAACCCTCATCGATATTATGCTTCTTGGGCATTGGATTGAAGCCAAAAGCGTTCTTGGAGCTTCCAAGGCTTTAGAAGGGCTAGTCCGGATAATGCCCTCGAAGGCCCACCTCCTGAAAAACGGCGAAATATCGGACGTTCCGGTTTCATCGCTATGTCGGGATGATATAGTCCTAGTCCGTCCAGGAGAAAAAATCCCATCTGACGGAATCGTTTTAGAGGGCGAATCCTCGGTTGATGAAGCTTTACTGACGGGCGAATCGAAACCCATGGAAAAAAGGGCTGGGGATAGGGTTATAGGTGGTACCATAAATGGCGAGGGAATTCTGAAAGTTCGGGTAGAAAGGACGGGTGAAGAAACCTATCTGGCTCAGGTTGTAAAGCTGGTTAGGCAGGCTCAAGAAAGCAGGTCGCGCATCCAAGATTTGGCTAACAAAGCAGCGGCCCTTCTGTTCTATGTAGCGATAGTTGCTGGGATAGTCACCTTCGCGGCCTGGTTCACTATAGAAGGCTATGACGTTGCCCTTGAAAGGACTGTCGCTGTGCTTGTAATCGCCTGTCCCCATGCCCTTGGTTTAGCCATACCGTTAGTCGTAGCTATTTCCGCATCCATAACAGCCAAAAGTGGAATCCTCATAAGGGACAGGCGAGCCTTCGAAAGGATTAAAGATATAGATGCCGTGGTTTTCGATAAAACTGGCACCTTGACGATGGCAAGGTTTGGAGTAAGCGATGTGATCTCCCTCATCCAAGAGCGGGAGCTTCTAAGGCTTGCTGCAAGCCTAGAGCTTAACTCAGAGCACGCCATAGCTAGGGCGATCGTGGAATATGCGAAAAATAGAGGGGTAAAAATTCTGAAAGTTAAGGAGTTTAAGGCTTTACCTGGAAGGGGCACCTATGGAAGGGTTGGAAAAAAGGAAGTTTATGTTGGAAGTGCAAATCTTTTAGACGAACTGAAGATTCGCTTTGACGATCCCAAAATAAGGGAACTACAAAAGCAGGGCAAGACCCTCGTCTTCGTGGTTGTGGATGGAAAACCTGCTGGCGCCATTGCCTTATCCGATACGATACGATCGGAATCCTACGAGGCTGTTAAAAATTTGAAGGAAAAGGGGTTGAAGGTTTACATGCTCACTGGTGATTCAGAAGAAGTTGCGGAATGGGTTGCAAAGGAACTCGGGGTGGACGAGTACTTCGCAAAGGTCCTTCCGGATAAAAAGGCGGAGAAGATAAAACTCCTCAGGGAAAAAGGCCTTAAGATTGCCATGGTTGGAGATGGCGTAAACGACGCGCCGGCCCTTGCAACGGCAGATGTGGGCATAGCCATCGGCGCTGGAACTGACATAGCCATAGAAAGTGCGGACATAATCCTTGTGAAGAACGATCCGAGGGATGTTACAAGGGTTATAGATATTTCCAGAAAAACCTACTCAAAAATGGCTCAAAACCTTTGGTGGGCTGCTGGATACAACATCATAACTATACCAGTAGCGGCTGGGGCTTTATCAGGGCTTGGCATAAACTTACCAGCCACGATAGGAGCACTAATAATGTCTCTAAGCACCGTTATAGTTGCCTTTAACAGCCAGGCTTTAAGAAAATATGAGCCGAAGGAGGTGAAAATCATGGAGGAAAGACGCTTGGTTACAGATCCCGTGTGTAGAATGAGAATAGATCCTGAAATGGCTTACAGCAAAATCGAGCATGGAGGGCGTTTGGTCTATTTCTGTTCCAAAGCCTGTGAGGAAGCTTTTAAGAAGAATCCAAGGAAATATTTGGAATAGGATAGATAGGAAAAGAAACTTCAGTTCTCGTTACTATGGAAGCCCTTGTGAGCTATCTGAAAGCTTGGAGGCAATCTTACAAGGGATACTTCCCCGTTCTTGATGGGTCTATTTATCGAAATATCGATTTGTGAAATATCCTCTTTAGAAATCGTGTTAGTTGCCTCAGGTCTATAGGACGAAGGCTATACATACATAAACATAAAAATTTATAGAAGAAACTATATTTTATAAAAATGAGGTCCCCATGAAAAGCCAAAGAATGATTTACGTAGGAAATGTAAGAGAGTTGCCTGTAGGTGAAGCCAAAAAGTTTCTTTATCCCATCGGAGATGCTAAGGGTACTGCAAGGCCTGGTTTGCTCATACATCTTAATGAGGGCTTTGTGGCTTACGATGGATTATGCACCCACATGCAAGCTGAATTAGAATGGAACCGCTATACGGGGATGATATGGTGCGTCCTCCATGATGGCCTTTATCAAGCAGAGACTGGAAAGCCCTTCATGGGCCATCCCAAGGAGCCTCTGAAAAAGCTGAATGTAAGGATCGAGGAAAACGGAGACATCTACATAGTACTCTAATTTATCTTACTTTAATAGGACATCGGCCTAAAACCTTTGCCAGCTAGCAATATAATTAGCTTTTATAACAGATGGCACGGAATTTATTGGAGGACGCGTTGATGGGTGGAATTTCAGAAGAGGATAGGAAGAACCTTCTGAGGGAGGTTATTAAACAGCTTCACGCAGGTATGCCCCCACAGGAGGTTAAGGAAAAGTTTAAGCGGCTTCTGGAAGGAGTAAGTTCCCTGGAAATCGCGAAGATCGAGCAGGGACTCGTGGAGGAAGGAATTCCAAGGGAAGAAATCCAGCGACTTTGCGATTTACACTTAGAAATTTTTAGGGATCAGCTTCAGAAAGAGCCAGTTGAGATAGCTCCGGAAAATCCAGTAAGCATTCTCCTCGAAGAGCATAAAGCCCTCAAGAGGCTCCTAGAAAATCTAACGGCTTTAGTCGATAAGGTTCAGAAAACCGAGGATTCAAGCTTATTGATGGATGAAATCCGAGGGCTCGAGGAAGTTTCAGCAGAACTTTTGGATGCGGAAAAACATTATTTGAGGGAGGAAAACGCCCTATTTCCAATCCTTGAAAGGCATGGTATCACGGAGCCGCCGGCAATAATGTGGATGGAACACAACCAGCTCAGAGAAAAGAAGAAGCTATTGCAAAGCCTAATCGAAAACCACGATAGGATGGACTTCCGGGAGTTTAAAACTCAGCTTGGCGATTTAGCAAGCTCGATATCAAGGATCCTTTCAAGCCACATCTTCAAAGAAAATAACATCTTATTCCCTACTGCCTTACGCGTAATTACGGAGCAAGAATGGAAAGAAATGAGGATGGAATTCGACGAGATAGGATATTGCTGCTTCACCCCCCGAGACTTCGTAGCGAAGCCAGTCTCTGAAACCGTTAAAAGACCGAAGGCTGAGGAGCCAGCAGCCCCTGAAGGCATCTTAAAATCCGAATTCGGATTCGAATTTGAATTTGAAACGGGCTCCTTATCAAAGGAGGAGATTGAGGGGCTTTTGAATACGCTACCAGTTGACATAACCTTTGTGGACAAGGACGATTATGTAAAATACTTCAATAAAGCTGAGAAACGCTTGTTCGTAAGGACAAAAGCTGTGCTCGGTCGAAAAGTTCAACTTTGCCACCCTCAAAAAAGCATCCACGTAGTCAATAGGATCCTTGAAGCCTTTAAGAGGGGCGAGAAAGACGTGGCGGAATTCTGGATCCAGAAAGGCGGACGCCTAATCCATATAAGATATTTCGCCGTGAAGGACAAGGACGGCAAATATTTAGGAACGATGGAGGTTTCCCAGGACATAACGGACATAAAGAAGATTGAGGGCGAGAAACGACTCCTAGACTGGGAAGGCTAGAGCCATGAGGACAGTCCTATTCGTCTGCGTTGAAAATAGTTTCAGAAGCCAAATTGCCGAGGCTTACTTCAACGAATATGCCCCAGAAGGCTGGAGAGCCGTAAGCGCGGGCATAAAACCAGCGGAAAAGGTTCATCCAAACGCCGTCGAGCTCATGCTCGAGGAGGGCATAGACATAAGCCAAAAGAAGCCTCAGATCATGACTAGGGAGCTTCAGGAAAAGGCTGAAGTAGCCATAATCGTTTGCAGCGGCTCCCTCTGCCCAGTAGTCTATACGAAGCATGTGGAAGAGTGGAATATGCCGGATCCAGCCAAAATACCGCTGGATGAGGCGAGAAAAATCAGAGATGCCATAAAAGCCAAAGTCCTAGACCTAATTAAGCGGTTACAGGAAGGTTAAGGGGCTGTTTTAGCCTCCTCTCCTCTAACGCTTTCTCCATCCCATCCCTTTCATGCAGCCGCCGATGTGGAAGAGCCTCAAGCAGGGCTCCAACGGATCGGCAGGTCTATTGGCTCCTTCTCAGAAGGGTTCGCCCAGAAGGCAAAACAGTCAGGAATTCCCGTTTATCGGCTAGATATTCTTCAAGCTCCTCCTCCCTCACAATCTTCTTAGGATCTTCATTAGGGCTTTCCTGGTCGTTAATCTTCTTTATTGCTCTTGTTATCTCCTCAGATCTCTTAATCTTATCAGGATTTATTATGCAAGCAATAATTTCCTCTCTGCCAATTTTTCGGTGTTTTATACGCTCAAGCGCATGTAATGTGAAGAGTATGGTCAAGCTTCCACCGGGACTCTAAAGCCCTTGATTACGAGCTCGTTTAGATCTATTTTCCTTTTAGAGAACTCTAGAATCTCGATCCCGAGGGCATTACCATCCTCATCATAATCAACTATTACGCCGTCACTAACCTCATCGCTATCTGCAACCCTACCCTCACGAATCCATATGTAAAGCGCATCAGCATCCGGCTCATACCTAATCCTATACTCGCTTCCCATACGATGCCACAGCCCACTAAACCAATCACATAATGGGCAAATAGGGTATTAAATGTTTATCTTCATTAGCTACTATTTTTCCATTCTCATGTTATATGAAACTTCATTTAAAATGTTACGAGAAAAACCTACTCATTCTTCTATTCCCAGCTTAAACCATACTTTTATCTTCATAACCTGAAAATTTAAATGCAGGCTGAAGTCCAAAATTAATATTTAGTCAGTACATTAAAGCTTAAAAAGTAACTGACGAAGTATAGACAGAAGCTTTCATTCCATGTAACCTCTAAATTTGTTTGCTATGGGAGTGATCAAGGAAAAGTTTACGAAAGGACCCTTCACCTAGGATGGAAAACTCCTTAGGCTATAGGTTTCAGGATCGAATATAATAACTCCTGCCAAAGATATTTAAAATCACAACGACAAAACCATAGAAAACTTTAACTTTTGCCCAATTAAGATACATACAGATCCCCTAAATAGGAAACAAACCCAAAGATGGAAAGAAAGGCACAGGAACTAGAGGTTTTCGTCCGGCCCGCTGTACCATTATACTGGCCTGCGACATTTTCGATACCTTGAATAGACATCCACGCCTTGGGAAGATACGTTATAGGTGCGATGCCTTGAGTAAACTTGAATCCCTTAAGGCTCCACGGAAGAAGCTAGTATTGGCATGGATCCTTGGCTTGATTATAGGCGAAGGATCTACAAAGGCGATCCTTACGGAAGCTCCTTCTCCAAAGCTTCCATCCCTCATACTTATCGATCCAGACATCCTCGACTATCCAGCCCCTTAGACCTAATGTCCTAAGCTCATCTGGGCTCGTAGGGTTTTTATCGCAAGGCATACCTCACGGTATTCCTAGCTTGATCGCAGAACTCTTGGACCAGTTTCTCGACCTCTTCTTAGGTAAGGCGACAAGCTGGGCTAGGGTCTTCAGGTACATAGCCCTAGAGCCCTCGCTCCCCGTCTTGCGCTTCAGATGCCGCGGAAGCCTTTCAACGCTAGCATATTCGCTTTCCCAGCCACGAACCTTTAGAAGGGTTTCCTAGGGCCTTGGCGTATCGGAGCCCATGGAGGTCTAGAGAAAAGGAGGAGCTTAGGCAGGGCTATATAAATGTACTCCTGAATTAGTGGGCCGGGAGAGATTTGAACTCTCGACCGTTCCCGCCCCCAAGGGCTTCGGTCTCCGGGCATGAGAGGTTCAGGGCTTATCAGCCGAACGCTCCACCAAGCTGAGCTACCGGCCCACCTTTCACGACTTCCTTTTTCTTACTTAAACTTAAGCTTTAGTGGTAGTCCCCCGCACTCTTACGACCTTACTTTTCCCCATGGATCGCCAATACTCTACTTCGATGGATGGCTCAAGCCTCTTTCTGATATCCTCCTCTTGGGGAAGGGGGACCTCGAAAACCTCATAGGTCTCCATATCCATCAGCTGAAGGCTTTCTCCCGTTATGGCGATTACCTGAGCTACGCGTTTATCGATTATAGGGATCTCGACCCTTGCATCGGCTGGACCAACGAAGCTCCTCTTAGCGCCGTCGAAAAGTCCAACAGCCACGATCCGAACTTTAGCGGATCCATGCTTCGGGGCGGCGAGGGAAGCTCAGCCTACTTTCCCTGGCTTGGACTTTTCGGCCTCGATGATCCTAGAGGGCTCCCCATCGAGGAGGATGGTCATGCCTACCTTCAAAGAACCTGCATCTACAGGCTTGCTCATGGCTTATCCATAATGAAGAAAGAATACTCTCTAATATGGTTTTTTCCTTTCATGGCATAACTTAAAATGAAACTACTTCTGGTCGTTGCTCTACTTTAATCAGTCTACTGAGGCGGCCATTCTTAAAGGTTGATCCTTAAGCTTAAATCGCATCGAAGCATATGAATCATGAAGGTGTCCGATATCTGGGCTTTCAGAAAGCCATCTGTGGCAAAATCGCAAAAAGCCAAAAAGGTATCAAAATGAAGGGAGGCGCCTCTAAAAACCATGGATTAAAGGAAGAAGCGGCTGAAATAGCACCTGCTAGGGAAAAGCTTCTATCCGCAGAACTTATGCCGAAGTTCAAGGAGCCCTTCGGCCTTCTGATCCCCGGTCCCCCTGAGGTTACCATCTCCATCCTCAGAAAGCTTCTATCCGAGGAAAAGGCTTCCAAAATTATTGCCGTAGGCGATGTGGTTACTAGGTCCCTAAGGGAAGCCGGGATCAAAGGAAATCTATACGTTACTGATGATAAGGTTATGAGGGAAAGAATAAAGCCCTTAGACTTTGAAGGCTTGGAATCCATGAAAGTCCTGAGGGTTTTTAATCCCCCAGGTCGGTTGATGGCCGAAGCCTTTCAAGCAATCGATAATGCCCTTCGAAGCCCCGATCCCGTTAGGATCGAGGTCGATGGCGAGGAGGATCTTTTGGTTCTTCCAGCCGTCATCCTAGCCCCTATCGATAGCCTCGTTCTTTATGGACAACCCAGAAAGGGCTTAGTAGTCGTTAGGGTCACGGAGGAGAAGAAAAGGGAAGCCCTTGAACTCTATCGAGCTATGCCTGAGCCCCAAGGGGCTTGAGCCCTCATACTCTGGGCTTGTATTTCCTCTCAACGCGTATAGGTTAAGAAAAGAAGAAGGATATGAAGTAAGCCCCGAGCCAAGGACCATAATCGAAATGATCGGAGGATCCTCAACCTCTTCTAGCCTTCCATTATCCATGGTAAAAATTGCCTTCATCGGAGTATTGGAATAGCTTTTTAGAACGTAACGGAAAGGATGGAAAGGAATGAAGGATGGATTGAAGTAGGGATGGAAAGGATAGGGAATCTTAAGAAGGGTCGTCTAGTCTTTTAGGAGCGCCTAACTAATGGATCCTTCGAACCACTAGGTTCCCCTAAGGCAAAGGTTCTCAAGGCAAATTCTTCGGCTTCAAGCCTAGCCCTAGGCGTACCTACATCCCTCCAAAAGACTTTGCTAGGAATCTTGAAGCCATATACCCCAAGTCCATCCTCTACCATAAGCCTTATGGTTTCCGTTATCCAGTATTCCCCCTTGGGCGAGGGGGCAGTCTTTTCGATATATTCGAAGACCTTGGATGTAAAGATGAGGGGCCCCGAGTTGGCTAGATACTCTCCATCAGTTCTCAGGCTCTCGGCCGCCTCAAGGCTCGGACCCTCTTTCACATCCATGACCTCGTCCCTAGGGCCGAGCCTGACTATGCCAAAGCCGATGGGAATTTTTACCCTATAGACACCCATAGTCGCTTGGGAGTCCAGCTTTTCATGAAATTGGAGCATCTCCTTCAGAAAATCCCCAGGATAGAAGAAAGTATCTCCATAGAAGACCACGAAGGATTCATGGATCCATGGTTTCGCGGTTTCGACAGCCTTAGCCGTTCCCATACCCGCCTTCAGATCTTGGAAGAGATAGGCTACATGGACGCCCAGACGCCTTCCGTCCTTGATATATTCTACGATCTGCTCCTTTCCTTCTCCAAGGACTACATAAACCCTCTTTATTCCAGCCTCGCACATGTAGCGAATACTATATTCGATGACAGGTCGCTCCCCTATAGGAAGGAGTTCCTTCGCAACGGCATCGGAGTAGGGTGCCATCCTAGTCCCCCTTCCGGCGGCCAAGATCAAACCCGTATCGATCAAATCGGTGCACCCCTTCGAATAGCCTCCCTGATAAAGGCTAAAAATAAAGAAGGATTAAAAGGGCTTCCTTAAGCTTAAAATTAAGCCTCTGAGCATAAAATTTCAGGCATCCGTAAAGCTTGGAAGCCTCTCCAAAGGAACGGAATCTTTGCCTAGGCCCCCTAAGCCTTCCCCAGCATCCGCCGTAGGGCTTCAAGACCGGATATTCCCTCCACGACGCCTAGGGCTCTAGCCTTCGTTGTGTAACGGTCAACCTTGGCGCATAACATATCTTCAAATTCCTTTAGGGGGCGCTCCTCCGTACCCCTGACCCTTGCCATAAGAAAGCCAAAATGATCTAAGACCTCAGCATCGAAAGCTCCACAGGTCAAAATGGCATCCTTGGCTACGGCAAACATGAAGGAGCCAAAGGGCCCCTGTACCTTGACCCAAATTCCTTCAACATCGCCAATCTTCACGGGCTGAAGCTTAAACTCTAACATGGCCCTTCGCCATGAATATAACCTGATCTAAGGTAAAATAAGTGTGATTTTGGGGAGGGAAGGAAATAGCTTCTAGGCTTTTCTCCGAGGAAGCGATGAGGACTTCTTTTTTCTTTTTCTTATTCTTATTCCCCTCGCCTTCCCCTCGTCTTTTAATTTCCTCCTCAGCCTTCCTCCATATTTTTTATTCTTCTAACGGCCATCCTTTCGATGAATCCTTCCTCGAAGAGGCTAGGAAACCTTTCCCTTAGGATTCTTTGATACATCGCAACCTCCTCATCGGTAAGGTACTGAAACATATAATCACCCGTATAGGGGGAGGGATTTCCAACCCGGCTCAAGAACTCGATGTGCATGAAGGGCTCCCCCTTCTTGATCGTAATAGGTTGGCGTTCATTGTTGAGGTTTACTACCTCTAGGGCAAGCCTTCCAACGAAACCGCTATGGACCTTCGCAGCGTTAAGGAATGAGAGACCCATGCGCCCAAAGCGGCTCTTCGCTGTCAAGTGGGCTACATAGTCCGGTGGCGTAAAGACGATCTCATGGCTTATGATGTTCCGATGCTCAAGATAATGGAGCGTAGTCTCCTTTTGGACCGTGAGGACATATCCATCCCCGTCCAGAAGCCCTTGATCGTAGGGATGGATGCACGCATACTCTTCTATGAGCTTTAAAAGCCTATCCTTTCCGACTACACACATTCCTCCTTCGACCCTTCCCTTTTCGATCTTCGTCTGAGGCTTTCCCTTTTATACTTCCTTCCTGTAGGATCTTCTTAAGGATTCTCCATTTTGAAGATTCCAATATTTGCGCCCTTCCAAAGTTATTTATCCGAGAAGCCCACATAGCTCTAGGCTTGAAGCCTTGTCTTTCGGTGCACTGACCCATGGGTATAGAGATGTCCAAGGAAGAATTCAGGAAGAAGTTCCCCCACTTGGCTGCAGAGATGGAAGCCAGGGTTATGGCTAAAGCTATTGGTGGAGTTAGATGGGAGGGAGCAGAGACTTATGATGAGCTAAGGAATCCTGATGCCATCGCCTTCTTAAGGCGATGCAATACGGAGGCCCAAGCCTTAGAAATCATCGCCTATCTCGAGGGCAAAGGAGAGATTTCTCAGGATTATGCAGAAAGGCTTAGGAGGCAGCTGAAAGAAAAGGGTCTATCAAGCTTCGGGGAGAAGAAGGAGCCCGGCTATTATTTCCATAAGTATTACAATAAGGATAGATAGCCTCACATTTTGAAAGGAAATAGGCAGCCAAAATTTGGCTTCTAGCCTCCTTCCATCGATAACATCGCATAAATCTCCAAAATAGCTTCCTTAAAAGCCTTAGAAGCCCTTTCCGAACCCCTAAAGGGTCTTTAAAAATAAAAGGGATAAAATAAAAATAAAAATAAATAAAAAGAAAAAATCGAGGTTGTTGTACAGTCCTATAACGGCTAAAAGCCAAAGGGATCCTATCTTGGCTTTTGGGGAGCAAGAGATCCTTTGTCTCGGAATCGAGGGGACAGCCCATACCCTAGGGGTAGGAATCGTAAGCTCCCGAGGAAGGATCCTTGCGGACATTAAGGATTCCCTCATCCCACCTCCTGGAAAGGGCATCCATCCTAGGGAGGCCTCCCAGCATCATAGCCTAGTAGCCGGAAAGGTCTTGAGGAGGGCTTTGGAGGAGGCAGGAATAAAGCCCAAGGATTTGAGCTTAATCGCCTTTAGCCAAGGTCCCGGTCTAGGACCATGCCTCAGGACAGTCGCTACGGCTGCAAGGGCCTTGGCTACCTTCCTTGAGGTCCCCCTCATTGGCATCAACCATATCGTAGCCCATATCGAGATGGGGAAGCTTAGCACGGGAGCCAAGGATCCCCTCATCCTCATCCTGAGCGGAGGAACAACCCAGATCCTTGCCTTGGCTGAGGGGCGTTACAGGGTTTTTGGAGAAACCCTCGATATAACGATAGCCAATTGCTTCGATGTCTTCGCTAGGGAGGTGGGGCTCTATGATCCAAAGGCTCCATGGCCAGGGCCCATCTTTGATGAAGTTGCCTCGAAGGGAAAGAACTACATCCCCCTTCCATACACGGTGAAGGGAATGGATCTCCAGTTCTCGGGGCTTTTGACAGCTACCTTGAGGAAGTATAGGGAAGGTGGGCATAGACTCGAGGATCTATGCTATAGCCTTCAGGAAACTGCCTTGGCCATGGTAACGGAGGTTGCTGAGAGGGCCCTAGCCCACACAGGAAAGCGAGAGATCCTTCTAACAGGGGGCTTCGCAAGGAATAAGCGCCTTCAATCGATGCTAGCATCCATGGCATCTGAGCATGAAGCTAGGCTCCATGTTGTTCAAGGAGACTTTGCCACCGATAATGGAGCCATGATCGCCTGGACGGGCCTGCTAGCCTACGGTTCTGGAACCCATACCGAAATCGAGGAAAGCCTCGTGAAGCCTCGATGGCGCGTTGATCAGGTCCCCGTGACTTGGGCAGAGACCTGAGGCGAGGGTTGAGGGGCCTTCGATCCCCTCCTTAGGTGCCTGTAGGCATAGTAGGTAGGGATTCCAAGAATCAGGAAGGGAATTGCCCACATGCCTAGGATGATGGCACCCTTAGCCATATATTGCCAGCCTAAGATCCCGATTTCGATGGGATCTTCCCAGTACATCGTCGGTATCTTTAATGTAGGTGGCTCTGTAAGGTAGACTTGTATAAGGGACATTTCAACGCTTTGCCTTAGGTAATTCATCTGCCCCGTAAGCCTCTCGATCTCGCCCCGAACCCTTTCCAACTCTCTTTCGACCTCGAGAACCTCCGAAACGGTTTTTGCCATGGCTAGGATTTCAAGAAGCCTACCCTCTTGCCTCTCAAGATTCCTTAGCCTCGAATCAAGGTCCACGTACTGCTCCGTAACATCTTGGTTCTGTATCCTCCTTTCTTTGATGGAACCATAGGCTTTCAGGGCTTCTAGGGCTTCGAGGAAGCGGGTTGCAGGAACCCTAAAGCTTACATATCCCCATCTACTTCCGCTCTGGTTTCCCAAATTCGACTGGACGACATAGCCCCCGAAGGACGTTGCCAAAGCCTCGATCTGGCGCACAGCCAAAACGACATCGGGAGCCTCTAAAGAAACGGAGGCCGTCCTCACGACCATCCTGTCTGTCGATTCATAGGATGATGGAACTTCCCTGATGTTACCTATGGTTAATGAAGGAAGGCGTTTGAAGGCGCCCCCGGGTTGATTTGGTATAAGGCAAAACCCAATAGAAAGGATGCGATGGAGAACAAGACTACGATGGCGATAAGCATAAGGATAATCTTGAGCCTTGGCCTCTTCAAGACCATGGGCCTCGAGAAAAGGACGTATTTCGAGCTATTAATCCTATATTTTAGAACAGCGATTGGAACTATGTTCCAACTCCTGAGATGAACTCCAGCTTTTTCGATAGGGAAATCGAATCGGATTTAGGCTTCTAAAGAGGAAAGACCGGGAAAACGCTGAAGGGAAGGGGCTTTAGGAAAGGTTTTCCTTTCCTTTTATTCTATTCTATTCTATTTTCTCACATATTCGGTAAATTTACAATTTCCGCAAGTCCAACGGGGTCTAGGCTCCTTATGAAATCCCATAATCTTAGAGCATCGGGGACACTTCCTATTCTTAAGCTTGACGATGCGCTTTGCATAGTCCACATCATAGAGATGCCAAATTCCCCTTTCCCTCTTATCCGTCTCGCCCATAAGAACGCCTCGCCACCCTTCCACTCATTTATCAGAAAGGATCATTCCTTAGAGCTTCCACCCTTTTGGCTCTGGGGACTTCCCTTCTTTTTCTCTTTCTCTCCTTCCTCCTTCGCCTTCATGGCTTCCCTTTCCTCGGGTGGTAGGTTCTTATAAAAAACATGTTTCGGTAGTAAAAGCCTTGCCAGCTCCTTGCTCTCGTAAATATGGCAGATTCCCTCAGAAACCTGGGTGCCTGTCTTAGTCTCATAGCGAATTATGTAGATCTCCTCAGGCTTTCTTCCAAACTTTGATGCAAGGCTCTCCTTAACTTCGAATCTTTTTGGCGTGCCAGCCCCTGGGTGAAGGAGGTTGAAGCGCACCTCCATCCTTCCTAGGAGCCTGTTGGAGGATTCCTCGACGATCTTCAACTCCATGGCCTCCCAAATTTTGTCGAGAACTTAGATTTAAACATCTCGAAAAAGATGGCGGCTAAGGGGATCGGAACATGGTAGCTGTGGGTGATAAACCGCCTTCCATACGTTCGGCAAAGTCGGTCCTAGGATTCAAAAGATTCTTACGCCCAATAGGAAAGGACTTTATAGGACTTCTACGAACTTTAAGGAATTAGAGTCGAAACCCGATACTTTAGGTGATGCGATATGGATCTTGATCCCGAAAAGCTTACCGAGAAGGAGAAGGAGGTCTACGAAAGGCTTAAGGAGGTTAAAGATCCGGAGTTCGGTTTCAGCGTGACGGAAGCCGGAATGATAGATGAGGTTAAGGTCGAAGGGAAGGTTGCTAGGATCGCTTATCACCTGACAGCCCCCTTCTGCCCCCCAGTCTTCGCCCTGCACATAGGAAAGCAAATAAAAAGAATGGCTATGGAAGTCGAAGGCATAGAAGAAGTCCATGTGACTGTAAGGAATCACTTCCAATCAGAGGCGATCAACGAGGCCCTCAGTAAAATGCCCTAGAGAATTACGGCTCTACAAGTTCCTAGAAACTTCAGCCTTAAAGAAGCAAGGATTGGAGCCGAGGGTGGATCGGGAAGCTAGCGTCTGCCAGAAAGGCTATAGGCGAAGCTTACGAACATAGAATGCCAAACTGAAAGGCAATGGACGATAATGGATGAAAAAGCTGCCATAGGTAAGGTTCATGGAGACTAAATTTAACTGGAAAATGGGTAAACCTTATATATTCTTTTGAGTTTCGGAATTTTTGTATGATTGATTTTAAAAAGTATGCAATAGTAATACTTTGCACCCTTCTCTTTCTTAGCTTCTTGATTAATACTTACCTTTACACCAAAGTCATAGAGTACGATGGATACTTGAAAAATCTTCAGACAAAAGTTAACACTTTAAGCTCAGAGAATGCCATGTTGAAGGAAAGTATAGAAGTTCTAAAGAGAAGCCTTCCTTATCACCCAACAAATGTTTCACTCTCGGGAGAATGGATATACATTGCTGGCGTTATAACGACGGATGGAGGCTATGGAGGAGAAATCCTTAGAGTTTATGCCCGCTTCGTTGAAGGTTCCGGGAAAGTATTCATAGGAACGACTCCAAAGATAGGCATAGATCTTCAGATCGCCGCCGAAACGGCCTTTAAAGTGGCCCAAAGGTTTACCGGCGTCAATGCCAGCTTACTAGACTGTATTCTAACCGTTTCGGCTAACAGAACCATCGATGTAGTTGATGGTCCCTCAGCTGGAGCGGCGATAACTGCCCTCCTTTCCTCCATACTCCAAGGGAAAGGTATCCGGAGGGATGCCGTTATCACAGGAGCCATTCAAGGCGATGGAAGCCTCGGTAGCGTGGGAGGAATCATTGAGAAAGCCATGGCGGCCGCAAAGATAGGGGCGAAGACCTTCCTAGTCCCTAAGGGGCAGTCGAAGGTTGTTGTTTGGAAGGAAAAGGTTACTCAGTTGGGCTCTTTCAGGATCATAGAGTACGTTCCAGAGCTTGTGGAGGTACAGGGTTACTTGAGGGATAAGGGTTTCGAGATAGAGGTCATCGAAGTCGCTAATATCCAAGAGGCGCTTCATTATCTTGAGGTTTGAAGGCGAAGGATAGGAAGGTAAAGTAAAGTAAGGTAAAGAAAATAAAAGAGATCGAATCGATGTACCTCGTCTTAATCCTGGGAAGCCTTGGAACTTGCGTTGGCTATACTGTATGGCATGATATGATGTAATATCGAAGGTATCGATATTGATTGTCGCTCTTAATCGGGGAATTTGTTGGCGATGGAGAACTCGTCCATGGATTGGATGGACACCAACAATCCCGTGATTAAGAGCGTTGATTGATTGGCTTTTTCGTTCGGATCGATCGATAAATTGCCCGAATAGCGATTCGGATTACTCTTTTCGTCCTAAGAATGCTCTGGGCAAAAGGCTTTAGGAAACTTGGGCGTTTCAAGATATGAGGCGACAAGGATGCTCTTCAAGGTCCTCGCCGATGTCTTCGAAAAGATCGAGGCTACTACCAAGCGTCTCGAGATGACGGACTATCTAGTTGAGCTCATAAAGGCTACGCCCAAAGAATCTATTGGAAAGGTTGCCTATCTCACGACAGGTACCCTTTATCCTCCCTTCATGGGAATAGAACTCGGGATTGCCGATAAGTTATGCCAGAAAGCCATATCCATCGCCACAGGCTTTAGGGAGGAAATCGTCGAGGAAGACTATAAAAAGAGCGGGGACCTTGGGAAAACAGCCGAGGACTTACTGGCTAAGAAGGCTATAAAGACTCTTTTTCATAGACCCCTCACCCTTGATAGGGTCTATGGAACCCTTGAGAAGATCAGCCAGGCCTATGGCTCTGGGGCTCAGGAGGCTAAGATTGCCCATCTAGCAGGGCTCTTATCCGACGCGGATCCGAAGGAGGCCCGCTACATCGTTCGGATGGCCCTCTCGAAGCTCAGGCTTGGGGTTGCTGATATGACTTTTCTCGACGCCCTCGCCATAGCCTTCGGAGGCGGGAAGGAGTATAGGGAGGCGATAGAGAGGGCGTACAACCTCACATCGGATATAGGCTACGTGGCAGAAATCCTCGCCAAGGGAGGAATCGATGCCATCAGGCAGGTGAAGGTAACCTTCGGTCGCCCAATAAAACCCCAATTGGCGGAGCGCCTCTCCAGCCTTGAGGAAATCCTAGAAAAACTGGGAGGCAAGTGCAGCGCCGAGTACAAGTACGATGGGCTAAGGATCCAGGCCCATATTCAGGGAAGCTCCGTCATCCTTTTCTCCAGGCGACAGGAAAACATCACCTCCCAGTTTCCCGACCTCGTGGATGCCCTACGAAACGCCATAAGGGCTAAGGAAGCCATAGTAGATGGCGAGTGCGTCCCCGTTGATCCAAACACCGGAGACCTCCTTCCCTTCCAAGTCGTCTCCCAGAGAAGGGGGCGCAAGTACGATATCGAGAAGATGATCGGGGAGATTCCTGTCGTCTTATTCCTCTTCGATGCCCTTTATGTAGACGGCGAGGACCTTACCCTGAAGCCTTATCTTGAGCGGAGGAAGGCTCTAGAAGCCATCCTTCAAGAAACGGAACGCATAAGAATTGCCGAGAAGATCGTAAGCGAAGATCCTAAGGAAATCGAAGCCTTCTTCCATAAGGCCGTCCAAGAAGGAACGGAGGGCCTCGTCTGTAAAGCCATCGGACCCAACAGCCTCTACGAGGCTGGAAAGCGTGGATGGCTATGGATAAAATGGAAACGCTCCTACAGATCCGAGATGGTCGATACAGTCGATCTTGTGGCTGTGGGAGCCTTCGCAGGTCGGGGAAGGAGGGCTGGAAGCTATGGAGCCCTCCTCATGGCTGCCTATAATCCAAAGGATGAAGTCTTCGATACGGTTTGCAAGCTTGGAAGTGGCTTTACGGATGAGGACTTAGCTAGGCTTCCTGAAATCTTCAAGCCCTTTATCATCGACCATAAACCCCCAAGGGTGAATGCCCTCATAAAACCAGACTTTTGGCTTCAGCCAACAAAGGTCCTAGAGGTCATAGGAGATGAGATTACCCTAAGCCCCCTCCATACGTGCGGTTTCAACGCCATCCGTCAGGGAAGTGGCCTGGCGATTCGTTTTCCTAGGCTCGTGAAATTCAGGGAAGAGAGGGCTCCTGAGGATGCCACCACCGTTGACGAAATAATCGAAATGTACAGAAGGCAACTGAAGCGCGTGGAATCCGAAACTTAGGGAAGCTTTAATAAGGATTAGAAGGTTTTCGACTATACATTCAGATTAGGCCTAAACCATACCTTCAGAATTCAGAAGGGATTTTATACCCTTTCCTCCATCAAGCCTATCTACGGATTTGAGGAAAAGCCTTAAGGAAGGTTTGGATATAGAGTAGAGTATTGGCTCTCTATCATAGGATACAAAGGCTAATTTAGACCCGGAGTCCTAGCCCTCTTCCAGGAAGAGTCGTCTCGATCATCGGGAAGAGGCTAAAGTTCAGAAAGGAGGATCTGAAGAAAAGTAAAGGAAACAATTAAGCAAAGCTCAGGTCCTTCCTTAGGGCATTAAGGCTCTTTGCATAATGCTTGGCAACCTCCTTTGGGCTCTGTGCGTACATGATGCTTCGTCCGACATTTACGATGAGGGGTCCTTCCCCTCCAGCCCTTACAATCTTCTCCGGATCGCCTGCTTGGGCTCCTATACCTGGGAAGAGAATTGCCCTATCGGTTCCTATGGTCCTCCTCACAGCCCTTATATCCTCTTCCGAAACCCATCCCGTGGCTCCGACAATGCAACCATCAGCTCCTAAGGCCTTCACTTCTTCAGCGATCGCTAGGAAAAGGGGCTTGCCTTGGCTAATATAATAAGATTCCTTCATATACCTTCGAGCCTCAGGATTCGAAGTAAGGGTCAAGACTAGGACTCCAAGCTCTGGAGTTTCTTGCCGACTCGCTAGAAGGACTGCCTCAAGGTTTCCGAGGAATGGGTTGAAAGTAATGGCATCGTATCCCCAGCGCCTGAAATGGAAGATAGCCGCTTGAACGGTTTCACTTATGTCGTTCAGCTTACAGTCTAATATGGAAACGCATCCCGAGGCCTTGATAGCCTCCGTTAGGGCTTGGTGATCCTCCGTTCTGAAGCCGGATAAGTAATGAAGATTAGCCTTGAAGGCGCAGGCATACTCCTTCGTCTCTTCGATGATGTGGATGCAGAACTTCAGCCTGGCATCATTCTCGTCTTTGAGGATGGCATAGGATTGAGGGATGACATCCTTAGAACGCTGGGATGGAAGGGCCGGATCTAGGCCAACGCATAGCACAGAATCCTTCTCATTCTGCACCCTCTGAAGCTCAATGAGGAACCTAGTCATAGTCGTGGTCATGGTCATAGCCTTTCCTTTAGCCCCATCCAAGAATAAGCTTTACCTCGATGCCATTAAAGTTAAAAAAGAAAATTAAGTTCAGGTTCCGAAGCCTTATGCGTCAAAAATTTCTAGGCATCCATCCTACTCGGAGCCATGTTTTCTCAATTTTTGAAAAACAAGTTTAAATAAGGCTTCCTAACCCATTAGATAAAAACAACCGGAAATAGGAGAGGCGCCCATTGGTTAAGAGAAGGGCCCACGCCCATGGAAAGTCCCATTCTGTTAGGCCGATTTCTAGGAAGGCGCCTCCATGGTGTCGCTTTGAACCCGAAGAGGTTGAAGCCCTCGTCGTTAAACTGGGGAAGGATATGGTTCCTCCAAGCCTCATAGGAACTATTCTCCGGGACCAATATGGCATACCCCTTGTCAAGCAGATTACAGGCAAGTCTGTAACCCAGATCCTTAAGGAGAATAACCTAGCCCCCTCCATCCCCAGCGACCTATCAAGCCTCGTGGCCAAGGCCGTTAAACTTGCAAGGCATCTAGACCGCCACAAGGCAGATTCGAAAAACAAGCACTCCCTTCAGCTCTTGGAAGCTAAGATCCACAACCTTTCCCGCTATTACAAGAGAACGGGAAAACTGCCGGAGACTTGGGAATATAGGGCCATCGTGCTTTCCGCCAAATAGGCTTCAAAGAATCCAGACACCTGGCGAGGGATAATTGACTGGCGAGCCAAAACGCCTCGAAGAATTCTTCCAAAGGATTTCTGAGGCTTCCGTTTTCCTCTCCCGAAATGCTTTAGCCAAGAATCCTGTGAGGATCGTTTCCCACTTGGATGCCGATGGCCTTGCAGCTGCCAGCATTTTGGCAAGGGCCCTCGCGAGACTCGGAGTCGGGTTCCATGTGAGGATCCTCCAGCAAATAGATGAGGAAAGCATCCAAGAAGCCTTTTCCGGAAAGCCGGATTTCATCGTTTTTACAGATCTTGGGAGCGGTAACCTGGATTTGGTTCTTAGCGCCCTCAAGGAGAACGGAAGGACATGCCTCATTCTCGACCATCACCAGCCTCAAGAATTGGCTATCCAAGAAAGGGAGAATCTCTTGGAAGTCAACCCTTGTCGCTTTGGCCTCGATGGGGGCGAGGAATTGAGCGCTTCAGGCCTCGCTTATCTTGTGGCAAAGGCTATGGATGATATGAACATAAGCCTCGCATACCTTGGTCTCATAGGAGCCCTTGGTGACCTCCAAGATCGCTCCGAAGAAAGGGAATTCAAGGGCTTGAATCTTCAGATCCTCGATGATGCTCTGCAGAAGGGGCAAGTGGAGGTCAATCATGACCTCCTCCTGTTCGGAAGGGAAACGAGACCGCTCCACAAGGCTCTAGCAACCACTATGAGCCCCCTTTTTCCTGGCTTAAGTGGGGAGGAAGACCAATGCCTTGGCTTTTTTAACAGCCTTGGCATACCCGTAAAAGATGGCGATAGATGGAGGGTCCCCGCGGACCTAAATCAAGAAGAGAAGAAACGCCTCTACAGCGGTCTCGTCGAATACTTGGTTACGAGGGGCCTTCAAGCATCTGAAGCCAAGCGCCTCATTGGAAAGGTTTACATTTTATCGGAGGAGGGGCGATTTACCCCCCTCCGGGATGCGAGGGAATTCGCCTCCCTCCTCAATGCTTGCGGAAGGGTGGGGAAGGCAGGTCTTGCTCTAGCCTTGGGCTTGGGTGATCGTAGGGAGAAGGTCCTTCAGGAGGCCGATGAAGCGTTAGCCTTATACAGGCGTAAGCTGACGCAACAATTGGAAGCCTTAGAGAAGAGCCAGGATAGGATCCTAGAGCTTCAGAACCTTTATGTTGTGAGAAGCGAGGAAATCGTAGATGAAAGGTTGCTGAGTCCTATCCTTGGGCTCCTCCAATTCCTAGGGAGGTTTCCAAAGCCTAAACCAGTTTTGGCCATGAGCTATAGCGGTGGAGGGAAGGAAAGGCTCAAGGTCTCTATAAGGGCTACGGGTGCCCTAGTAAATGCGGGTTTAAACCTAGGTCTCATCATGGAGGGGGCTGCGAGGGAGGTGGGAGGAAGGGGAGGAGGCCATGCCATAGCGGCTGGGGCCACCATCCCTTCGGAAAAACGGGACGCGTTCGTAGCCGCTATAGACGAAAGGATAGGTCTACAAATTGGAGGAAAAGTTCTTGGATAGGGCCTTCATAAGGATCGAATATGATGCCCCTGAAAAGGCTAGGGCCATAGCTTTGGCCTTGACCCCCGATAATGCCACCTCTCCTAGGGGCTTGAGTCTCAATACGAGGAATGAAGGGCCAAGCGTCGAGATCACCATAGAGTCGAATTTAAGACTTGAAACCTTTTTAGCCACCTTAGATGACCTAATGAGGTGCCTTCAAGCGGCGGAAAGGGTCTTAGAGGCTCTTGGATAGGTGAGGCCAAGGAGGGTAATACAAGGTAAGATAAGGTCCGATACAGTCAGATTAGGTTAAGCCAAAGGGATTAGAAAAGAAAAGTTGGGAGGTATGGTGTCTGTCTTCCAAGGGAAGAAGGGTAAGGGATAAGTGGCGAGCCAAGGCATGGTTCTCAGTCTATTCGCCACCATATTTCGGAGAAGTAGAGCTTGGGGATATTCCAGCCAACGAAGGAAAGGGTCTCCTTGGCAGGAGTGTTCAGACTTCCCTCTACGATGTGACAAAGGATCCATCCCATATGAACATAGTGATAACCTTTCAGATAACGGATGTGGATGGTAACAAAGCCAAAACCATCTTCAAGGGCCATGAATATGCTAGGGACTATCTTAGAACCCTCATTAGGCGTGGGAGCAAAAGGGTTGATGGAATCTTTAACGTGAAGACAAAGGATGGCTATGGCCTTCGCCTCTCTGTTCTCGCCTGTACTTTACGCCGAATCAACTCGGCCCAAGGTAGCGCCATAAGGAGAATCATGGGGAAAATTCTTGAGGAGAGGTCTCAGGTCCTGAATTTCGAGCAACTCGTTCAAGAGGCAGTCCTCGGAAAACTGGCTTCCGATATATACAACGAAGCCAAGAAGATTGCACCTTTGAGGCATGTAGGGATTAGCAAATCGAAGCTCCTTTTCACACCAGCCCTTGAAGCGAAGGTTGAAGACGTCCAGAAGGAGCAAGGTCCCTTGAAGGCTAATCCATAATTCCTTAAGAAGAAATAAATCGAAGGATACATAGCTATTTAACCGAATCGCATGAATCCTGGAGGCCCCATCCCTCCTCCGAAGAGATCAAGAGTCCTAGACCCTTCTACCTTCGGTCTTGAACTGGCTAGGATTGTAGAAGAGCCAGCCATCCTATCGGATCTGGCAATAAGGGAGGGCTTTTTAAGGTTTCAAGCAGGAGAAGGGGCCTACCGTTGCGTCGCCTGCAAAGGGGCCCGGATGCTCTGTGGAAAAGCTCGATGCCCTATTATACTTAGAGTTTCCTCATTCTTCCAAGTAGCCCCAAAAATCAGCTCCGAAACCATGGCAGGTTCAACGCCACCAGGCGTATTCGTAGGGCGCATAGGCTATCCCCATGTTTATGTGGGCCCCCTTACACCCCCAATCCTAGGCGATACGGCCCTCCTAGACCTTCCGGAGCTTTGGATAGGTAGAAAAATAGAGGAGATCGTAGCCTTCAGGTCTATGCTAGTAAGGGGAAAGACGAGGGCTAAGGTCTCGGATGTAGGAATCGGAGGAAAGCTCCTCGAATCCATCACAGAGCTTGCTTTGGCATCGAGGCCCGTCGATCTGGAGCTGACCTTCGATAGGCCCCCAAGGGGATCTATGCTTCTCGACGATGAGGTCCAGCCCTTCGGTCCCTCAGCCATCGTCAAGAAGATGAAGGTGGGAAATGCCAAATGGGATAGGAGCGTTGAGAAAGTCTATGCTGACACGGACCTTAAGGCTTCGGAGGCTGTCTTAACGCTTTATAGGGAGGGCATCCTCGTAACCAAGATTCAGAGGGCCTTTAGCATAGGAGCCTTCGGATTAAAGCCCCATCGAAGGCTTGTCCCAACAAGATGGAGCATCACAGCTGTCGATAGCATCATCAGCAGCGCCCTTATGGAGAGGGTAAGGGACCTTCCCATCATAAATGAATATAGACTTTACGAGTACGACAATCTTGACAATCGCTTTGAGATACTGATGATTCCCTCTAGCTGGAGTTACGAGAGCATCGAAGCCTGGTACCCAAAGACTATCTGGAATCCTGGGGGAAAGGAGATCGTTTACTTTGGGGACTATGAAGGCTATGAAGGCAGGAGCAGCTATGCCAGTATGGGAGGTTGCTACTACGCGGCAAGGCTCGCCGTAACGGAGCACCTCGTCGGAGAGGGAAGGCAGGCAAGCGTTTTAATCTTAAGGGAGATCCATCCTGGTTATATCCTCCCAGTAGGAGTTTGGAATGTAAGGGAGAGCGTTCGAAGTGCCCTTAGGAATCAACCCTTAAAGTTCAACAGCCTTGGAGAAGCTCTAGGTCGTATAGCCGAGAGACTTGAAATTAGGCTTGAAACCTGGAAAAGGGCGAGTCGTATGCTAAGGCTATTCCTCCATCAAAGAAGAATGGGGGATTTCTTGGAAAAAATCTAGGCAGAAGATTCCAGAGAGCTTCTTTTCGGAATCCGATTCTCCCCTATCGGATAATGCCTATCATAGTTATCCTTAGCGGCTGACAGGGTGGTTACCCATTCAAACCTTGGCCATCGACTCGTTACCTGATCGGTTGCAATAATTTCACAAAATTTCAAACCCAATTACGGAAAAATCTAAATTAGTGGAAGTGGCGAACTCATATTATGCGGAAGTGTCCAAGCTGTGGTAGCGATGTAAATCCTGAGGATCGATTTTGCTGGATGTGTGGATCAAAAATAGCGGAAGAGCCGTCTGGAGCCCCCCCGGACCAAGAAAATGTCAAACAGGTCCTTTTCCGAAGGCTTGACGCCCTAGCAAAAAAGGATGAGAAAGCCCTTCTGGATTCCTTCGACCGTGGGTTGTATACAAGGTTCGATGACTGGCCTCCTCCAAATCGCCAGGAATCGGAGACAGCTTTGAAGAACGAGGTGGGAGGCATGAAGGCCCTCAGCAACTATGCCTATGAAGTCAAGGACCTTAAGATTCAGGTCCTTGGCGATGTTGCCTTGGCCACATTCCATCTTCACTATCGGGGAAGGATGAGGGAGAAATCTTTTGACATACAGAGCCGGGTTACTACAGTGCTTAAGCGGAAGGATTTAACCTGGAAGATCATCCATGAGCACTATTCCCGTTTTTCCTAAATAGTCAGCATCCATTACATTATAATAAGCTCCAGTATATTATTACTGAGGCTACTAAAAACAAAAAAGTAGCAGGTGAGACCTACGGACCAGAGGGCTGTGGGTCCCTTTGAGCCCGAAGCCTTTCTTAGAAGCCTGAGGAATGTAAGACCAGGTCTAAGAACAAGGAGTAAAATCGTTAGGATCCTAAGGATCGGAAGCTACACAGCTATGCAGATTGCCTCTATAGGTGGAATGAGTTACCGTTCAGCCCTAAACCATCTCAGGGCCTTAGAGAGGGAGAAGATCGCTATACGAACTAGATCGAGGCCTTCAAAGTGGTCCCTTACTGGGGCTGGGCAGCAGAGTGTTACAAAATTCTTGAGTAAGGACGCATACGAACCCTTTTCGAGATAGTTAAAAAATAAAAAAGAAAAGCGCCGTTTGCCAGGCGGCGGGGAGAGACTGCACCTCCCATTTCCAAGCATCCTTACGGATACCCGGATTTCCAAGCATCCTTACGGATACCCGGATTTCCAAGCATCCTTACGGATACCCGGATTTCCAAGCATCCTTACGGATACCCGGATTTCCAAGCATCCTTACGGATACCCGGATTTCCAAGCATCCT
>JAWCLV010000002.1:68420-68884 GCA_038850515.1 Bathyarchaeia archaeon | reverse complement strand
AGAGTAGATGTAGAGCTATCGGTTGACACAGGAGCCACATATACAGTGATTCCTAGTAGAACTTTGGAGTTTATCGGGGTCTCAAAGATAAGGACCGTTAGGCTCAGGCTAGCTGACAATAGAGTCGTAGTGAGACCCCTAGGGGAAGTGGGAATAGAGATCGAAGGTTTTAAGGCTACAGCTACCCCAGTAATTTTCGGAGAAGAAGGTGTATTTCTATTAGGTTCAGTAACCATGGAGCAACTTGGATTAGCACCGGATCCCGTTGAGAAGCGCTTAAAACAAGTAGAGGCTCTGTTGATGTCATTTATCGAATAACCATTTGAACCTTACCTGTGAAGTCTATAGCAGGTTTCGTGAATTCGAGATTCAGTAGTTAGGGGATTTCTAGTTTAAGTGAGCCATCCCTTCCGACCCCCTCCTTACACTTTTACACCCTTGTCCTCATGGTCTGCTCTACTTGA
>JAWCLV010000002.1:0-68410 GCA_038850515.1 Bathyarchaeia archaeon | reverse complement strand
CTCGGCTATGGTTACGTCTTCCACAGTGCCCGTTTGCCTCTCGAAAAGTCATAGACGACTACAAGCAAATGTTCAGGATGGCATCAAATCCTCTTAGCGTATCATGAAACCTACGCCCTGCTAGGACGGCTTCAAAGGATCCGAAGCGAAGCATCCTCTTCTTAGTCGTCGGCGTCATCTTCGTCAATGCCTACAACTACGCGAGGAGGGAATACTTGGACAAGGAAACCGGGCCGGCCGGACAAGGAGACCTAGACCCAAGATGGGCAGGATCTTTATGGGAACATCTTCCTTTATAGGACGATGCTCGCCATAATCTCAATTGTCATAGGCCAAGTCTATTGAATCGCAACTATGATAACCATCGAAGCCCGACTAAAAAAGTTTCTTAACTACTCAAATTCATAATCTGGCGGAATACATGCAATAAAGTCTTTTGAATCAACAAAGCGGGTTTTCATATGTTTCCCTTCAAAGCCCATTTTACTCCTTCTTTTCCTCAACCTCAAATTTCCAAGAAAAGGAGACTAGACCTAGAAGTCTCAAGGCTTCCAAGATTCCTTCAGAATAAGCAATGGCTACCAACGCACTTACTAGATCTGAGCTTTTAGCAAAGGCCTCGGCATCGCTATAATAGCGTTTGACCCAATCGATGATTTCATGAAGTCCCTCAGCCTTCCTATTGATTTGCAAAGTTTGCATAGCAACCTTCATATTCTCAAAGTATGTTTTAAGTCGTTCACGGCTTATGATCCTTCTAATCTTTGTAGGCATATGTCCTTCGGAGCCTTTGCTAGACATAAAAGGGCTTCCACCTCCATGAAATGAAGCCTTCCTGTTACGATTAAAACATGGGGAGGTCCTCCAAAATCAAGCTTACCTATTTCATGAAGATAATGGGCCCTCAAAACGGCATCATCGAATCCAACCCTAGAGGCTCCAACAATAAGCCTCCTTGGTACGAAGACTCCCTCCCTCCATCTCTCCTCCATAATAATCATCTTATCTATAGCTTCCTTTATCGAGAGATATTTTCCCCTTTCAGCGTCAAAATCTAGGAATACGAGGGTATGGAGTCCCCTTCTCAGGTTTTCGGCGCAGACATCGTAGCTTGTTCTTGAAAGTTCACTCCTATCTTCAGCTTCCAAAGGCATGGAAACACTCTGGCCAAACCTGTAGTTTTGAAGACCACTGGCTGCAATGACGGCTGTAACGATGGAAACTCCATGAACTACCTTTGTAGCGATGCCAAGTCGAGAAGCCCTCACCCTTATAGCCGTATGGGTCGTGGCTATCATAGGATCTCCAGGAACGAGGAGGGCGACTCTTCCAGAAAGGGCTGGCTTTAAAAGCCTTTCATCGACCATCTCCTCTAGGTCTACCCTTCGAAGGATCTGGAGCCTTTTTCCGATGAGGGCTTCAAGTCTTTCGATATAAGAATTTGGAACATAGTTCGTGTAGAACTCTGCGAAGACCACGTCCGCATTCTTCGCCTCCTCAAGCCCCCGAAGGGTTATGCCCCTTTCATCCCCAAGCCCTAGCCCTATGAAAATGAGCTCCCCCAAGGTAAAACCTCCAGAATCAAGGAGTAAGGTCGAAGAAGATTATTAGCTTAGCTTATACAATAATGAACGAGGAGAGTTTCTTAATGCTCGATGAAGAGGAATATGAAAGATGGATAAAGTCCTCAAAAAGGACTCTCGATTCTGCAAAAGGGGATTGTGAAAGGGGCGAGTATAACTGGGTATGCTTCAAGAGCCATCAATCTGCTGAGTTAGCCGTTAAGGCATTGCTTCATGGACTAGGCTTACATGCCTATGGGCATAGCATCTCGGGGCTTCTGGCAAGGAAGGGGCTAAGGATTCCCCAGGAAATTCTTCAAGGGGCAAAAACCCTCGATAAATACTACGTGCCGACAAGATATCCGAATGCCTGGGTAGAGGGAAGTCCCGAGGATTACTATACGCACAAAGACGCAAAGGAGGCGATCGAATATGCCGAAGCGATCATTAAATGGGTCGAGGAGATATGGAAATCCTTGAAAGAAGAAAGAAGCTTAGGAAACAGGTTCTAAAAAGGGCTTCCGATTGGGCTAAGGCCTTGCCCTTCCAAGCCTCGGCCTTCCTCATCGGATCCTACGCTAGGGGGGATTTCAACCTCTGGAGCGATGTAGACCTTCTTATCGTCCTTGAAGGCTTGAGAGGGGGCCCCTTGGAAAGGCTCAAGGCTCTGGACATTCCTCCTGGTTTTCAGGTGATTCCCATAACCAAGGAGGAGTTTAGGAGGCTCATGGCAAAGGGAAGCCCCTTAATAAAAGAGGCCCTTGAGTCCGGCATCGTCCTAAGGGATGACCTTAGGCTAAAAAAGCCAGCTTCTTAGCCTGAGGCTTTGATTACACGGGTCTTAAGAAGATATCTCTAGCCTTTATTCTGCTGTTACAACCTTAGCATGCATTGCGAAAAATATAAGAAAATAGCATCAGACAAATCGTAAGAAGATTCATTAACGAACGGATTAACTTTAAATCCTCTACATGCCTCTAGCCGAAGAGAAATTGCGGAGATCCCAAACCTTCATATAATCGCAGAGAAAGCTTTTTTGAAAACGAAAGGGAATGGAGATTTGTCCCAATCCGCAAAATCGGTAGTGGATGTTATCGATGTAACGAAAGTCTACAAGCTTTCCGAATCGGTGGAAACATGGGCCTTAAGAGGTGTAAGCCTATCGGTCAGAGAAGGAGAATATCTCGCAGTCATGGGCCCTTCGGGTCATGGGAAGTCCACACTACTCCACATCATGGGCCTCTTAGAACGTCCATCATCAGGAAAGGTTCTCATCGATGGAGCCGATACGAGCAAGCTTTCTGACAAAGAGCTAGCCGACTTAAGGGGCATCAAGATAGGCTTTGTCTTTCAGTATTTCAATCTAATAAATAGGATGACAGTTTTAGAGAACATAGAGCTTCCCTTGATTCCGAGGGGGATGCCTAGAAACGAACGCAGGCGACTTGCCATGGAAGCCCTCTTCAAGGTCGAGGGTGAAGATTGGTTTGAGAAAAGGCCAAACCAGCTTTCAGGGGGGCAGCAACAGAGGGTTGCTCTTGCAAGGGCCATTGTTCACGATCCAAAGATTATCATGGCTGATGAACCTACTGGCTCCTTGGATTCTAAGACTGAAGCCGAAATCCTCGGATTATTCAGAAAACTTAACAAGGAGGGAAAGACGATCGTTGTTGTTACCCATAACAAAAGCGTAGCCTACGAGGCTGAAAGGATCGTATATATCAAAGATGGAAAAATCGTCGATGAGGAGAGAAGGATATGAGGAAGTACGAAATGCTGAAGATTTTCAGCCTTGTGCTTATGGTTTCCTTCGTATTCGCAGCTTGGCTTCCTATTGGGCAAAGGACTTTGGGAAATGAGGCTATTACGGTCATAGATTCCTACTGGGGGAGTCCAAGGAATCCAGTGAAGGCATATCCGGGGACCCAGTCCAATATCCTAACTGTCGTTTTAAGAAACGAGCTAAGCTCAAACATTACGGGCGCGACAGGGACTCTGGGGTTGCCTGAAGGATTTAGTAGCGTATATGGAGAGCCTAGGGCGACATCTTCTTGGAGTGGGACGGCGAGACCAGGGGATACGTTTACGCTTGCGTATCAGATAGATGTCGCGGAGGATATAACTCCTGGAAAATACGAGGCTAATCTAACGGTCCAATATGTCCTTTATGATGGCTCAAGGGGCTTACAAAATGGTTTAAAGGTCGCCTTATATATTGATCCAGTCCCTTCGATCAAACTGGCTATCGTGAACAGTTTTTGGGGGGAGCCTGGAGAATCCGAGCTTGCCTTGCCTGGATCTAGGGACCTAAGCTTCACGATACAGGTCTTAAACTTGGATAACTACGACCTGACGGGGGTTGTGGCAACCTTGAGACTTCCCACAGGTCTTTTCGGAAGGTATTCTGAGAATGCCCTAAACGACATCCTAGGAACGATTCCTATTGGAGGATATGGGACGGCTATATTCAGGGGCATCTATGTATCCTCCGATATAGCGGAAAGGTATAGAGCCCAAGATTCAATCCTTACGCCTTCCGGCATGATTAGTATCGAATATACTTTCAACTTGGAGGGAAAGCTTGTGAGAAGTAAGTACGGCGAGGTTGCAGTTCGAATGCCCATCTATACGCATAGAACGGGATCTTTGGCTCTTTCTGGCTTATCTTGGAGCTATGGAGGCGATCCCATAGCCCCGATTGCCGGAGCTGAGAATATAGATTTGGCGATCAGCCTCGTGAACCTTGGAGAATACGCGATCTCAGCTTCATCGATACGTATTGAGGCGCCATCAGGCTTTAAGGTGAAAGCCCTTAGACCAGGGAATTTGCAACCTATCGCTCCGGGAGGATCTGCCTCTATAACGGCTACCTTTGACCTATCCGATGGGCTTCAGCCAGGTTCGTATAGGCTAACATTAAGGCTAGAATACATCCTAGAAACCGGCGGAAGCGGCTCCATTTCTACGGAAAGCCTCAGTATCCCTATCGAGATTTACGATGCCTCTAGCATCGATACCTCCATAGAGCTCATATCCGTTTACTGGGGCTCTCCCAATAACCCTATGGATGCCATACCAGGCGTACAGGATGCGCCCCTGACATTGGAATTGGTCAATAGAGGAAGGCGTACGGCCTACGGATTGACCGTCGAGTATGACTTGCCTTCAGGGATGATGCCTTCCCAAAGCCCGAGAACATCCGTTTCTATGACTATGAATCCCGGTTCCATAGCTACCGCCACAATAGAGGTTGACATAGATCCAAAGGCTAAGCCTGGATTCTATAACATATCCTTCAAATTGGAGTATTCAGTTATTTATGCTGGCGCATCTTTACGGAGGCTTAAGGTCTTCTCTTCGAATGTCAAGCTTGATCAGCCACCCATAGGCTACGGGTATTTGGAATTGGCATCCGTAGATTGGGGACAAGGTCAGCCAGTCTATCCAGGGGATGAGAATGTAACCCTGACCTTGACCTTCGTGAATAGGGCTCCATATACCATATCTGGTCTTCTCCTTAGAATGAAGTTCCCAGAAGGCTTCGCAGCGAAAGGCGATGCATCGAAGATTTATGCGCCCGGAGCCATAGCAAGGTCCGCTTCGAGGAACGTAGACATGACGATTTCTATAGATAAAAGTGCTCATCCCGGAACCTATACCCTAGAGGCTTCATGCGATTACCTACTCGAAAGCGGAGGATATGGGATAAGACTTAACGAGAGCTATGCGTTCAATGTAACTCTCAATACTCTGGAGGGAGGCCTTGAGTTCGTCCAAAGCCTTTGGTATGGTACGAGCGCTGGTCCGGGCGATACGGGCATACAGCTCGTTATCCTTCTAAGGAACCTTGAGATCCCATCCATGATGGGCGTAGTAGGCGATGTTGAATTGCCCGAGGGATTCATAGTCTCGACGACTGGAGAAGCGAAGGGACGCTTTGCCTCCGTAAGCCTAGCGGGAGCCCTTCCATCCCAGTTCTTTACTTCAGGAATAATACCGCCTACTATTCCCTTCGAAGTACAACCAAGGGCTGCTTTTAATCTAGGCGATTACCTATACTTCGTCGTCCCGGTTACGATAGATCCTTCAGCCATACCAGGCATTCATGCCTTCAATTTAAGAGTAAGTTTCCTTGATCAATGGAATACTCCGCAAAGTGTGGTTGTTAACTGTAGCCTTTATCTTCTTGGCTCAATAAAGCTGATCGATGTAGAGCCTATAGCTACAGATGTGCCAGTGGGGGGATGTGGAAACTTCTCAGTTCGAATCGTGAATCGAGGCTCTTCTCCTGCCTACGATGTATACTTCATATTCCTTAATATGCCTCCTGGAGTCTCTTTGGAGAAACAGGTATTCTACATTCCAAGGATAGAGGCAGGGAATTCTATAATAGCTGAAACCCAAGCCTATGGAAACCCTAATGCTCCCTATAAAGGAGCCTTGACGGCTGTGGCCATGATATCCTTTAAGGACTGCTATGGCTATAGCAGGAGATACAACGCTACGTTTTTGGTAAACGTAAAGGGGAGGATTGAGTTTAAGCTCCTCGACTTGACCGTTGTACCATCGCCCGCTTATAAGGGTGCGAGGATTACTATTTCGGGGCTTTTGCTCAATATAGGAAGGGAAACAGCAAAGCATGTAAGCGTTTACCTAAAAGAATGCGAGGAGCTTAGACTTAAGCAGGAATCAAGCCAGTATCTGGGCAACGTGGATCCAGATGCCCAAATGCCCTTCATACTCGAAGCTGAAGTTATGACGGACATAGGCTCCTATACCTTATTCATTGGAGCCGACTATATGGATGAGTATGGCGGAAGCTATCATCAGACTTACGCGGCTAAGATTGAAGTTGGCGAACTTCCAAAACCTCCCCAGCCATCCCTGGAGGAACTACTCTATAGAATAGCGCCTATAGCCATAGCCTCCGCTTTCTTGGTGGTTATGGGCTACTTGATTCTTAGGTATGTGAGGCGCATGAAATTAAGAAGTTAATGGACGAGTTTAGGTTAAAGGAAGATTCTTTTGAGCGATCGGCATTGCATGGAAAGAATGTTAGAAATTACAAGATTTTAATCCGAACTTTAAGAAGAGACCAAAAGGCTCTAGTCCTTCTCACTCCACCCTATCCCTAAATCAACAAGTCGTATCTTCTTTATCGAAAAGCCCTTTTCAAATCTTATGAAGACGATCGATTTTTGGCGAATGAATTCAGGTCCTCTGTCCTCATGGGAAATTTTAATCCAGAGGAAGAGAATTAAAAAAAGGAGAATGAAGGTAGTTAGGCCTTGAGAATCCCTGATGTCGTTAGCTTATCCCTAAGTATTCTAAAGGAGCGTAGGATTAGGGCAATTCTAACGATTTTGGGAATCATGATAGGTCCTGCAGCCCTTGTTTCAATCGTAGGAGCAACTCGAGGTTACACGAACTTTATTTCCAACCAGCTCACATCCCTAGGTCAGAATACGATAGTCCTATTCCCTTCTAAGGGTTTTGAAATTTCCCAAACGGACATCGATAGACTAAGAAGAATATTAGGCGTAGCGTACATTACGCCTTTCTATCAGAGCATGGGAGAGATTCGAAAGCCTGATGGCGAAGAGGTCAGGGTTCAAACCTACGCTATAGATCTTACGGTTCTTATGAAAGCCATCGGCGGTTTGGAAGTTGAGGAAGGTATAGTACCGGCATCTAGAGCCTATACATCGTGTCTCCTCGGATCTGAGCTTTCCATATCTAGGCGAAGCGGTACAAAGCTTTACAAGGTTGGATCTCCCATAACCCTTCGAGTACCAATTATCGAAGGTGAATCTGTGAAGATTAAGATCGCTAGTTTGAGGATATCGGGCATACTAAAGCCCTATGGTACTATGATGATCGTAAATCCAGATCGATCGATCTTTCTGCCTCTTGATTCGGGTCCCTCAGTTCTTGGTCAGAAGAAGTATACGGGAATATTTCTTGTGGCTGGAAGTCCTGATAGGGTCGAGTACATCGTAAGCAGGATACGGGAACTCTATGGAGATTACTTTGAAGTAATATCCATCAAACAGATCGCTAAGACTGTAGATAATATCATGAAAATCCTCGACGTTCTTTTGTTCTCAACGTCGTCAATAAGCTTTGCTGTGGCAATTACAGGAATTATGGCTACGATGTTCACATCCGTTATGGAAAGGACTAGGGAGATAGGGGTTATGAAGGCTGTTGGTTTTACGAATTTTCAGATCCTCATCCTCATCCTTTCTGAGAGTTTGATCATGGGCTTTATCGGAGGAACGGCCGGTGTGGCAACTGGCATCCTTGGATCATACATTCTTACAAGGAGGGCTCTGATGATAATTGAAGGAGTATCGATCGTTGCGAATCCAATTATTACTCCAGAACTTGTAGCCACGGCTGTCTTGATGTCTATAGCTGTGGGAATAGCGGGAGGATTCCTTCCAGCCTTTAGGGCTTCAAGGCTTTCACCCGTAGAGGCTTTACGTTACGAATAGTTGTTTATACGTGAGGCTTAAACCGTTCTCCTTACTTATTGACATTTGTTTTTGTACGAAGGCTTTAGAATGCTAAAATTCATTCTAATATACGATGCGTCATTCAAAGATAGCATGAATTCTCAAACTAAGATTTTTCATGAAGATTCTAAGCTAAAGAAGAATTTCAGATAGAGCTGAAAATTAGCCTTAAGGGCTCATGATTATCTTTATTAGAACTTTTAAAAATTTAATGGCGATAAAAAGTGTCCTATCCAAGACGCCTCCTCTGGTACCTTCTCGCAGGTACAAAAGGAGGGGAAACTAGGGCTGAGATAATAAAAGCCCTTAAGGAGAGGCCTTATAACGCGAATCAGCTAACAAAGGTTCTTAATCTTGATTATAAAACCGTGAAACATCATCTCAACATTCTCATGGAAAATAGGCTTATTACAGTTGAAAAAGAAGGTAGATATGGAGCAGTTTACATTTTGTCAGATTTTATGGAAGAAAATTTTCATGAGTTCCAATTGATCTGGGAGAGAATTAAAACTAAGAATAAATTCTAGGATACAATTTTTGTATCACCGGCTTTATGCCGTAGGAGTGCCCTTTCATCCAACTTAACCCCAAGGCCCGGCTCTTGGGGGACCCTTGCCAATCCTTTTTCGATGTGTATGGGCTCCTCGATCAGATCATCAACACGACAGAACTCGCCGAAGATATCGCTCGTAAGGGTTGCGTTCTTGGTGGCAGCGCATGCGTGGAGATAGCTAGCCTCTAAAATACCAAGGTCGTTCCCTGAGCCATGCCAGACGGGTATGCCCGCAAGTTCAGCTATTGCGGCATTCTTTTTAAACTCGTACATAGTCCCGCCAGTATTGATAATGTCGCAAGCTCCTTTCCTTAGGGCATTTACGATATCAGTCCCGAATATATGGAGAGCTATAGGAATGTCTATCTTCTGCCTTAAAAGGACGTACCAGTCTAGGTTTGCCTTGGGAACGGGATCTTCGAGGCATACGATGTTATAGCCTTCCAGCTTCCTTGCCAATTTTATCGTAGTGGAAGGATAACGAAAGCCTGTATTCGGATCGAGGACGATAGCCATCTCAGGACCTACAGCCTTGTGAATGGCCTCGACGGTCTCGACAACCTTGCCGTAAGCTTTCAGTTTTATGACATTGTAGCCCTTATCGAAAGCCATCTTTGCTATGGATGCTACCTTCCCAGGATTATCCTCCCCATGATAGGGGGACCAAGCAGATACGGGAACTTCTTTTCTGTAGGCACCTCCTAGAAGCTTATAGACGGGCATCTTTAGGGCCTTTCCTACGATGTCGAGGATAGCCTGTTCGAAGAGATGATCTAAGCCATAGGGCATACTGAGCTCTTGGAAATTCGTTTCCAAGGGATCCCGTCCTATCAGGATCTGGGAAGCTTTCTGGACATGTCCCTCAGAGACGCCCCTATAGCTTTCCCCTATGCCTACTATCCCTTCGTCCGTATGCACTTTTATTATGATCTTAGGGATTGATGCTAAGGAGTTCTCCCCCTTGTTAAGGACATCCATCGAAGACACGAAGGGAACTCTTACAGGCGAAAATTCGACTTTATTAATCCTCAAAGGAGCCCTCACCATTTAGGAAGGCGACATTCGTTTCGGATATAAGTTTAGCGGTCAATGAAAAGGTGGTTGAATTTAGGTATTACTTTTCCATAATAAGTCATGGGCCTTGAAGACTTAAGTTCATACCATCATGATAAGGCTATTCGAGAAGACGATATCGTATTAGGCTTCTCCCTCACTAGCCTTAACGATGTTATAGCCTGCCGCCTTTCTGAGCCTATTCGATATGGCAAGACCTATGCCCTTTTCCTCTATTCCCTCGGCGATGATGAGCTTGACGCCTACCTGATCAAATTCCCTAAGGGTTTTGAAAAGATTTTTGGCTATGCTTGTCGGCTCTGACCTGCTCCCTACTATTTTTACGATTCCTGTATCATAGCTTTTTGCGGTTTCTTGGGTTGCCATAATACCTATTCCTTGACCTCCATACTTTAAGGCAAGTTCCCGGACCGTTCTTACTATATCCTTAACCCTTCCCTCCACAAGGATCATGGGAGCTCTGGGTGCATAATGCCTATACTTCATCCCCGGAGCCTTCGCTAGATCCGTAGGGGCCTTAGCAAAGGCTGCAGGGTGAACTTCCACGTCCTTTACAACCTTCTTCAAAGCCTCCAAGGTGACGCCTCCAGGTCTAAGGATTCGATAAGGCTTTTTTGTCATGTCGAGAACTGTTGATTCGACCCCAACCGCTGTAGGACCTCCGTCAAGGATCATCTCTATGCGTCCATCCAAGTCTTCAAGAACATGCTCCGCCGTCGTTGGGCTTGGACGTCCGGATAGGTTTGCACTTGGGGCTGCGAGGGGCTTTGAGGCCGCTATCAGGGCAAGGGCTATTTTATTCGCTGGCATTCTTATTGTAATTTCGTCGAGGCCTCCAAGCCTTGGAATGTCCTTTGCCTTCTTCAAAAGAAGCGTTAAGGGACCGGGCCAGAAGGCATCCATAAGCTTCTCTGCATCCGATGGGACATCCCTTGCAAGTCTATAAGCATCCTCCCTACTGGCTATATGGGTTATGACAGGATTATCGGGGGGTCTATTTTTCGCCTCATATATCCTTAGGACGGCTTTGAGGTCTAAGGCATTGGCTCCCAATCCATAGACGGTTTCGGTTGGGAAAGCTACGAGGCCTCCGGCTTCGATGACCTTCGCAGCTTCCCTAATTTTTTCTTCCTCTGGATTCTTTGGATCCACTTTAAGGACTATTGTCCTCAAGCCAATTCATGCATCCTTCGATTTCCTGAGTTTTAAGGATTCTTCGGATATGAAACTTTGAGCCCCGTAATCATTTCTAGTGAAGCTTTTAATTCCTAGAAGCCTATTTTAGCTTCGATGGGCTATGGTTAGGATGAGATTCGCCGTAATCCTTCCAGGCGGAGCCTACAAGACAGAAAACCTAATTCTTAGCAAGCAATTAGGCTGTACGGATGTCATAGGGCATGGGCCATCGCTCATACAGGGTTCTGAGGTCTGGGAGCACGGAGATCTTCTCCAGCTTAAAAGGCATGTGGAAAGCCATGGGCTCAGGCTTGAGGTTCTCGAAGACGGACCTAGGATCGAAAAGATTATCTACAATCTCCCAGGCCGTGAAGAGCAGCTCGAAAGCTTCTGTAAGTCCCTCGAGAACCTTGGGAAGGCTGGCATAAAGGTGATAAAGCCCCAGCACATGCCCCCCGTTCCTAATGCCATTTGGAGGACGGAGACGGATAAGCCGACTAGGGGAGGGGCTACTTCAACGGCCTTCGACTACGAATTAGTAAAGGATGTTGCCCCCACAAGCAAGTTTGGGACCTATCGGGAGGAAGATGTATGGAAGAATATGGCTTACTTCTTAGAGAACGTTGTTCCTACGGCTGAGGATGCTGGAGTCGTCATAACCTTCCATCCAGATGATCCACCCATATCGCCCCTCCAAGGATTTCCTAGAATCCTAAGAAGTGTTGAAGCCTTCGATCGCCTCTTAAGCCTCGTGCGTAGCGATTATGTAGGCATATGCTTCTGTCAGGGATGTTTTGCCGAGATGGGAGCCGATGTACCGGCTGCCATACGCCACTTTGGATCGAAACGTAAGATTTTCTTCGCCCACTTCAGGAATGTCAAAGGAACGGTCCATTCACCAGGGGGTTTTCAGGAGATCTTTCATGACGATCCATCTGGACAGGTCGACATGTATGAAGCCATGAAGGCTTATTACGAGGTAGGTTTTGAAGGTCCGATGAGGCCAGATCATGCGCCAAAAATGCAATACGATGGGATCCTTGGAGGACATTCGGGCTACTATTTGCTAGGAAAGGTTTTTGCCATAGGATATATGGTTGGCCTCGCCCAGGCCATCGAGAAGCAGGGATTCGGTTCTTTGAAGGACTCTTCTTCGTAAGGCTTCAAGACAATGAATCTTTTTCCTTTACACGTTTAATCTTTAAAGCAATGGGTGCTTGAGAACTTTAGGCCCAGGGCTATAGTGGTGAATCGATTTAGGCTTGACTCCCATATTTGATGAAGCAGGATTCCATTTTTTTGTCTATTCCCAGAATGGAATGAACCCCACAAGGCTTTTGATCGAATTTATTTAAGAGCGAACTTATTTAATAAAAATGAGGGTTCAATTATTGTAGAAAGAAGCAGGGACTGGATGAGGCAGGCGAAAAGAGATTTAGAAAATGCCGAATATGAGCTTAGGGGCGGTTTTTACGAATGGGCATGCTTTCTTTCGCAACAAGCTGCCGAGAAAGCGATTAAAGCTCTCTTCCAAAGGATTGGGGCGGAAGCCTTCGGGCACTCAGTTGCTGGACTTCTCCAGAGACTACCGGAACAATTTAAGCTGAGGAAGGAGCTTTTGGAAATCGCAAAAGAGCTGGATAAAGCATATATTCCGACTAGATATCCGAATGTACATCCCGAGGGTGCCCCATTCGAACTATATACGGAAGATGAGGCCAGGAGATTGATAGGTTATGCACGAGAGATCATCAGGCATTGTGAGGATTTACTTTCCAGAATTCAATAGAGAAGGACTTATTGAAAAGCTGAGGAAGGGATCTGAGGTTCTATCGAAAAAACTCCCCATAAAGAAGGTTGTACTCTTCGGATCCTATGCTGAAGGCAGGCATACGGTTGCTAGCGATGTGGACTTGCTAGTTATTTACCGAGGCGAGAAGCAGAAAGATGATTATGACCTTTGTTGGGATTCCATTAATATTCCTCAAATTGAACTACATATTTACACCGAGGATGAATATGAAAGACTTAGAATTTCTGGAAGTTCGATACATAAGGAAATAGAAAGAAAAGGGATAACAATTTGGCCATAAGACTCATATAAACTTAAATACTTTTTGCTTTTCTTATCAAACTTCTTTCCTTTAAATTTTATTTACGAAGGTGAAAATTACTTTTCATAAAAAGAAAATGACTCAAAAAAATACTATTTTTATCGATCGGATCAAAGATGTAGCGGGCCCGAGGGGAATCGAACCCCTGACCATTCCCCGGACGTTCCAAGGAGACGTCCAACAGGTTAAGAGCCTGCCGCTCTACCTTGCTGAGCTTCCCTGGCATTAGCCATACGGGCCCACGGGCCCAAAGCAATGAATATATGGTTTGCTTATAAACATTGTCTGCCATTGGATAGTATAGAAAGCCAGATAGAGGCCTTCATCTTTGACCCTCTGCCTACAAGTTCATAAGAAAAAGGGTCAAGATGCCATAACATTACTCAGGGCAATGAAAATCATCGATAAATCGTACCAGATTCTTCGGAAGGGCGAATTCCTCTACATTCCAATTCTTAGGAATCCTTCGTCCGTAGAGCTTGATACCAACCTTGGAAAGGATTGGAAAATCTTGGAAACCTCCTGTCGAAAGGCTTTCAAAAGGCCAAGATGTCTTAAGGATGCCCTAGCCTTATACCTTCCTAAGGAAGTGCTATCAAAGCTTCCTAAGAGCCTAGACATTATTGGAGATATAGCCATCTTGAGACTTCCTAAGAGCCTCTGGGACTTCAGGAATTCCATAGGGGAAGGGGTCCTCAGTCTCTATAGGCACATACGTCTCGTAATGGCAGAGAAAGGAGCAGTTTATGGAATGGAAAGGGTTAGGGACCTAGAGGTCATAGCCGGAACGGGTTCTACGGAAACGATGCATCGTGAGAATGGATGCATTTTTCGCTTGGATGTTTCGAGGGTCTACTTTAGCCCTAGGCTTTCCTTCGAGCGTCAACGAGTTGCGTCCTTTGTGGGTCCCGGAGAAACGGTCATAGACCTTTTCTCTGGTGTTGGTCCCTTCGCCATTCAAATTGCCAAGCGCTTAAAGAACGGGAGGGTCTTTGCCATCGATGTAAATCCTTATGCCGTCAAATACTTGATGGAAAATGTCATAGAGAACAGGGTCCAGGGTCTTGTGACCGTCCTTGAGGGCGATGCAAGGGAGGTTGTGGAGGAAAGGCTAAAGGGCATCGGTGATCGAATCATCATGAACCTTCCATCAAAGGCATTTGAATTTTTAGATACTGCTTTGAAGGCCCTTAAGCCGGAAGGCGGCATAATCCATTTCTACAGTTTTGCAAGGGATCCAGATCCTTTGAAGGATGCCGAAGAAACTCTGAAGAATTCGATAGAATGCCAGGGAGTGGAGGCTAGAGTTCTTGCCAAGAGAATTGTTAGGGAAATAGCCCCCCACAAGTACCAAATCGTCATAGACGCTTTCGTGAGACGACGGGAGCTTAGGAAGAAGTTTGGAGCGTAAAGAGGAATCTAAATCAGATTGAAGCTTCCAACTCGATCCTTATTGTCTTAGCTGGATCCTTCAACATCTCAACCATTCGCCTAGGAACATCGCAGGCCGCTTTGTCAGCATCTATCATGAGTGTTCTTTGACAAATGTAAGAACTCTTCCTACAAACGATATCCGTTGGATGACTCAGCTCCAGTTCCTTTGCACCCTTTCCATGGACTTCAAAGATCATATCGTCAACCTTCAGCCTTAGGGTTACGAATCCCCCCATGCGTACGAGCTCTCTGAAGGAGGGGCTTAGGTCTGCTGCCCCTTTAGTAGCTCCTACGGCAACTATGCATGTGCCCTTTGGCGTAAGCTTCTTTTCCTTAGTAATTTCTAAGGTCGTCCTATGGAGGGCTGTAATGTTAGGGTGGCCATGAGCTTCTATGAATTCTAGCCTTTTAGGCTGCGATTTTCGGATTTGGGAAGAAATACACGGCGCCTCCTTCTTCTATTTCGAAAGATGTCTGAGAATTCCCTTTATTATTTAGTTGAGATTAGAAACTACCATGAGAACTTCCAGCCCTTTTCCCCCCTCAAAGGAACAAAGGCTACGCCTCCAAGTCTTTCCACATCCTTTGAGCCATCGCTCCTTTTCCGAACACGAAGGAGCTCTTGATAAAAGGATATGTGCCCTACAGGAATGACGAGAATTCCCTTTGGAACAAGCTGTTCGAAGAGGGGCTCTGGAATGTCAGGTGCTGAAGCAGTCACGAGAATTCTATCGTAGGGTGCATACTTCGGCAAGCCTAGGGAGCCATCCCCAAGAATAACATCAACCCTATCTCCATATCCAAGTCTTTCCACGTTCTTCCTCGCAAAATCGGCCAGTTGGGGAACGATTTCTACCGTCCAGACATGCCCTCTCCTTTCCCGTGGAAGACTTAAAGGAGCAACTATTTCAGCTATCGTACAGGCATGATATCCTGTCCCTGCTCCAACCTCGAGGACCCTATGCCCAGGCTTAAGCTCCAGGCTTTCATTCATTATACAAACCATGTATCGCCTAGCCGGTCCCAAGGGCCGAGCTAAGAGGCGCCGATATGGTCTGTCCCCATCCAACTGGAAGGGGGGTGTCGTTATAGGCATAGGGTCTTAAGTCCCTCGGAAGGAATTCTTCCCGAGGCGTCCTTCGAAAGGCCTCGATGACGGATGGAGTTTGAAGGATGCCCTGGCGTATGTAGGCTTGTATGAGCCTTTCCTTCTGTTCCTCAAGCCCCAACTGGATCTTCCTCGTCCTTTTATAGAAAGCAGGAGTTAAAGTCTTTTTCTTTTTCACTTTGGCTTTACAAAGCCTCCTAAAGCTTCCGAACCTCTTCGAAAAGCCTATTTTCTGCCTTGAGCCACCTTTCATAATCTTCAGGATTGGGGAAGGCTTCATAAAGTTCCTTGGCCCTCTTCATAAGCCTTGTAGTCCTTCTTAGGCGTAGGAGGAAGCCGAGGCATCCCTTCGCCTTGAAAAAGCGCCTTGCCCTTTCAGTTATATTTAGCCTCACTTCTCCATAGAGGCTTACCTTTAGGACATCCTCCTCCTCAATGATATGATGGCTCATGCCATAGTTAAGCTCCTCATCTTTAGCTTCTTGAAGGAAGTGCCTAAAAACATCAAGGACGGCTTGCTTAGCCCCATAGCCCCTTAGGTATCGGAGGCAGTAGCTCCAAAGATTTTCCCGGCTTGCTTCCCCTTTCTCCAAAGCCTCTACGGCAGCCTCCGCCGCCATCTTCCCACCTGTCATGGAAGGCCCTATACCCCCTCCATGGATAGGGTTCACCTGACATGCTGCATCCCCTACGATCATGAAGCCTCCTGCCACAAGGCATAGAAGCGGTCGCCTTGTTGGAACGATTCCACCCCCTGCATCCAAGACTTTCGAAGCCTTCAAAAACTTATGTTCTTCCAAGAAAAGGGAAAGCTGACGCTTTGGATTTGGATACCCCTCCCTCGCCTGGACTCCGACGCCTACATTCACTATCTCCCTTCCTTTCGGGAATAGCCATGCATATCCTCCCGGGGCGATCTTCGATCCTAGGAAGATAAGCCCATAGTCTTGATTTTCCAAGGGTGCCTCAAGGACCCTAATTTCCCTATAGGCAACCTGAAGGTCCTCTTGGGCAACCTGCACCTGTATGCCTAGCTTGGGTGGAAGCCTTTTCCTCAAGGCTCCTTGAAACCCTGTAGCATCTACGATAATCCTCCCATGCATCTCCCTTTTTCCATTAGGTCCTAGGACCCTTACACCTCGAATGAATCCATCCTGAAAAATCGGTTCCAAGGCTATGGTTCTTTCAAGGACAAGGGCACCCGCATCCATAGCTTCCTTAAGAAGGCGTTGGCCGAAGGCATGGCGGTTTACCATGAAGGCCTTGGCTCCGAGGCCTTCTATGGTAAAAGAGGTCTGGCTATCTGGTGATAGGACCTTACAACCCTTCAGCTCGCCAGTGAGCTCTTCGTTTTTTGGATAGGCCAAGCCAAGCTTGTCGAAATGATGCTTCCCAATGGCATCGCCACATACCTTATCCCCTATTCTTGAAAGGGGCTTTGCATCCAAGAGACAAACCTTAAGCCCAAAGGATGCCCCTGTCTTTGCCACCAAGCATCCGGCAGTTCCTGCCCCCGCAATGATGAGGTCATACATATGCTACGCATTCCACCTAATCCCTTTTTATCTAAACCATAGATAAGGCTATTTTCTTTTAGGAATTTCTTAGATCAATTCAACCGATGAAGTTCGTGAAATCTATGAAGAACTCTTCGAAGGAGCTTCTGGTAGACTTCCATCCCTTTTTATTCGGCCAAGTCTTATGGCTGTACTGCTTATAGGATTGCCATCCATCCCCCGGACCATTGGAACCACTATAATGCTTAGGGGCCTGAGACCCCTTCTTTTCCTCAAATCGTTCAGCTCAAGGCCTCGATGCTCCGTCTCTTCCGATACGATAAGGGCTTCGATGTCCTGGCTCGTGGCTGCGATTCCATATGGATCGTTCAGAGGTACGATCTCGACCCTAGAAAGGGCTCCTAGGCCTCTTAGAAATTCCTCTAGGACGATTTTCCTTTCCTCAAATCCCTTAATTGGATGGGGCTTCCCTAGTATTTTGGCAAAATCATCACTCGTTAGACCAATTATTACCTTTTCTCCAATGGCTAGAGCCTTAAGGATCATCGCCTCATGTCCCTTATGGAAAATGTCAAAGGTCCCTCCAAGGGCTACAACCTTAAAGGTTTTTTGAAAATAATCGGAAGCCTTCCTTTCACCGCAAGGCAAGGTTTTGTCGCCACCTCCTTTTTCTCGAGGGAAGGGATTTAAGGATAGCTGGGCTAGGGCTTAAGATTCATAGAGTTATAACTCTAATTGGGAGAGAATTGCGATAGGAAGGAAACGGGAGAATAAAAAGAAAAGAAAAAAGAGGTCTTTGTAATGGATTCCTTCTTCATTTCCTCAGCCGAAGAGATCAAAAGAGGAGGAACGACAGACGTTTACTTCCTTAGAACCCGCCAGATCCTTGAAGCCTATGGTCTAAGTCGTAAGCATGTTCTTATGGAATGCACTACTTCAGATCTTCCGGAACGATGGCCATGGGGAATCCTATGCGGTCTTGAGGAGGCTATAAGGCTCTTGGAGGGCTATCCAGTAAGCGTAAAAGCCTTTCCCGAAGGCTCCTTCTTCCGACCTACTGATGCAAGGGGCTATAGGGTCCCTGTCCTTACGATCGAAGGCCCCTATGGGGAATTCTGCCTTCTTGAAACACCCTTGCTAGGACTTCTATGCCAAGCTTCTGGCATCGCCACCATGGCAGCCCGCATAAGGAAGGTCGCGGGAAACAGGCTTCTCATAGGCTTTGGAATCCGAAGGATGCATCCAGCCCTGGCACCGATGATCGATAGGGCTACGTATATAGGGGGCTTTGATGGAGTCTCCAGTCTTATCGGAGCCAAATATATCGGGAAAAAGCCCATGGGGACCATGCCCCACGCCCTCATCATAGTCTTCGGGGATCAGATAAAGGCATGGAAGGCCTTCCATGCCTTGATGCCACCGGATGTGCCTCGCATAGCCCTTGTTGATACCTTCTATGATGAGAAAATAGAAGCTTTGATGGCAGCAGAAGCCTTGGGGGAAGCCCTCTATGGCGTAAGGCTCGATACTCCAGGATCTAGGAAGGGAGATTTTGCCACGATTATCAAGGAGGTTAGGTGGGAGCTCGATATAAGGGGCTTTCAAAAGGTAAAGATCATAGCCTCTGGAGGTCTTAACGAAAGGAATATACCAAGCTTGATAGAGGCAGGGGCCGATGGTTTCGGTGTAGGGACTTCTGTGAGCAATGCACCCACCATCGATTTTGCCCTAGACATCGTCGAGGTCGAAGGAAAGCCCCTTGCGAAGAGGGGGAAGCTTGGTGGGAGGAAGGATGTGTTCCGATGCCTTAGATGCCTCATAGACATTGTCCAGCCTTCATCTAATGCGCCTCCTAAATGTCCAAGATGCGGAGGCGTCATGGAATCCATGCTAAAGCCCCTTCTCATAGATGGAAAAATCGTATCTTCCCTCCCTTCGGTCGATGAGATTAGAAGCCACGTACTACGACAATTGGAATTTTTAGAAATTTAGCTTATATCGTCTAGGCTCGCAGCGCTTCGACTTCGATCAGCCTAGCCTTTTCCCTTTTTTATTTCTCGAAGAATTAGGACGGCTGCAACATGACTACAACGTCTTTTCGACTGAAATCCTGGGCAGTTGCATGAGAGGCTTCCGTTAGGCGAGACCTGGACGAGATAAGTACCATGATCCCCTATGACATTATACCTTCCTCCATCCAAAGGCGCTACTCTCTTTTGCCTTAGAAGCTTATCGGCCTTATCGACCATTTTTGATAGGGGCATTGTAATATTAATCCTCCTTGCATGCTACTGGCATTTACATAAATCGTTTATCGAAAAGTTAAACCTTCTGATAGATGAAAAACAGCTCCTTATCCCTACCAAATTCGATTCCCATTCGAATTCTTTACTTCCATTCGTAAAGCGATAATTCCCGATTTTATCGTACATATGCGTTCTTAAGGCATTTTTGAAAGATTCATCGGCTTTCCTACCTTCGGTAGACAGCGAGGAGATATTCTAGCCGCTCTAGCCCTATGAAAATAAGGACGTATTTCCTTTATTGGATTTCATAGAAGCCGAACTTCTGTAAAAAAGATTATATGAATAGCTTGGAAGCCATAAAAGAATATCTTTCTTGCATAATATGACGATACCTTCAAATCTATACTATAAGAATACCTTCGAACGACTGAAATAAAACGCGAAGAAATAAAGGCGGATTATTCCAAAGGATTTCAGTTCCAGCTTTAAAGTTCATAGGGATATTTGGTTCAGAAGGAGGATCCTTACTTGAACCACAGTTCTAACGGCGTCCTTTCCAAGATTATTCTCTTGACATCTTCATCGAGATCCATCTCCTTTGTGAAAATTTGTAGGTGTTGCTCATATGTTACCTTAGGTATCCATAGCTCTGTAGGGAAGCAGCTTCCCCACATACATCGTTCAGCCCCAAATCCTTCAATCACCTTCTTCACAAGAATGTGCGCATCAGAGCATGGATAGGGCATGGTTGAAGCCATGACTACAAAGCTCAGCTTCGCGTATAAGTTTCGGAAAAGGCTTAGCTCCAAAAGCCTTTTTATCGTGGTGTATTCGGGCGCCTCCAAGACCGAAGGATAAGCGCAATGGTCGAGAACCACAGGAACCTCCGGGAAAAGCTCCAAGAGATTAGCCAAGGTATTATAGTAGTCGCCGCGAAAATGGGCACAGATGACTATTCCAAGGCTACTAGCCGCCTTCCACATCCTTTTTAGGTCTTCATGCCCCTTAGCCTCAGAAAAAGGAACGCGCAGCCCCCTCATCCCATACTCATTCACAAGGCGTGTAAGCTCCGTAGGACTGGAGGGGTCGCTAGGATCTAAAGTACAGACGCCCCTCATCCAATCTCGATTTGCCTTTACTGTATCTGCCAAGAATCGATTATCGTAAAGATAAGCCGTTCCAGTTTGAATCGCAACGATCTTTTTAACACCTGCATGGCTTGTTACCCTTCTCAAATGGGCTACCGTCCCGGTTCCCGATGGAGGACGAAGGGGATCTTTCTTCATAGGGTACCGAGTTTCATCCTCAGAATAGAGATGGACGTGGGTATCTACTATATCCAATGATACCTCAACTCCATATGGGCTTCCTTAGGAAGGATAAAAAAAGATTCTTGATCCTCATAATTATTTCCATATGCTTCTTCATCATCTTTTTCGATCTAGGATGAGGCTCCCAAGCTTTAATCCTGCAAATTATGGTCAAGGCATTAAAATAATCGACTATAGTTATTCTCGTCTTTGAGATATCTTCACTTTTTCTTTGAACATGGAAGCCATGTAGAGATCGAATTGGACACAATCGCTATGGCTTCTCCAAGAATTTCCTCCCACTTCAGGACATTTTACACAAAATCTAGTAAACATTCCTCGTAGCGAAATAGCCTCCTTATAGAAAGGGACTTTCTTGTCCTAAAGGCATGGAAACCTCCATATTTTTGGAAAATACGGGGGCCTCATGAAAAGGTAGTGACGAAAATCTCCATACTTAAAGCCCTAAAAGGCTTTTGCATGTTTATGTAAAAACATAGGTTCCTAAAATAGCACCCGCAAAAGGTATGCCTACAATGAAGATCGGGACTGAAAAATGGATAATGGCTCAATCGGACCGTTACCTTGGGATAATGGATCTTTAAGTCAAGAAATAAGGAAGGATCTAGCGGGTTAGGAGCCGAGAAGCTAAAAAGATTTCATAAGAAAGCATGCCTTTTCTATAAGGTTCCTCTAGGCCCGTTTTGGCCACGTCACGAGATTTATTGGACTTGGGAGCTTTCCAATTCTTTCCCTAACAGCCTTTGGCCATCCATCAAAGTCAAAACCATGCTGGGCTAGGAAGGCTTCCGCCCACCTCGTGATGCCAAAGCCTCCACATCCAGTCCAGACTTCCCGACCCTTCGCTTCCCTGATCCTGAAGCTCTTCACATACTTTTCTTTGGCGCAGGTAAAGGCGCCCCCTATCTCCAACCACTCAGATTTTTCCCTTTCACCCCTGTAGGGTAGCCAAGCTTCGAGGTCTATGGTTGGGTAATTCGCGGGATCGCTTATATCGATCATCGTCTTCGATGCCGCTTCTGTCGTCATGTAGAAGGGTGCCCCTATGACGAGGCGGACCTCAAGGTCCAGGATCTTATCGGCGAATTCAAGGCTTTTTTCAGCCTCCTGATCTCTGATCTCCAAGGCTTCCTTTGGATCCGCCATCCATACGGACTCAACCCTATAAAACTCTACGGTCCTATCTAAGCCATGGGTTGCCTGCCCCTCCCATCTCCATGTCCAACCGCTGGCATCGTATACCTTGATGGGAAGATTTTCTAAGGCAACTGTCTCACCTGAGAAGAACTCATAGAAAGGCGTGCATTGGGCTGGCTCCAAAACATAGGCAGGATCGCTCAACTCAGCTTTCAGGGCTTCTAGGTTAAGCCTCTTCCTTAGCTCAAAATCCCTCTTGAAGTCTTTCAGGGCTTCAGGATTCCTCGGAGGCGTAGAGGCGTAGATCATCCCTTCGGCCAGTTGGTCGAAATAGCCAGGCATCTTAGCCATTACTTCGAAGGGCGTTAGCTTCGGGAGCATCCATTCTAAAAAGCCCATGGGCTTAAGGATCGTCTCGATGATAAGATCCTTTATCGTCATGACAAGGCATGCCATAGGAGCCGTAAGGATCCATTGACCCCTTCCAGGATAGCGCTTGATCCAACCTAGGGCCTCAGCCTCGGCTGTCACATCGCCCATGAATTTTACAGGCTTTCGGCTCCCCGTCCTTATCGTGGTACCAAGAGGAACTAGGCTAGGTTTTTCCCCAATGCTTTTCGGCTTTTCTTGAGCCATAAGGGCTTCGAGTTTTCCTATGGCTCTATCGATGAGCCTATCCTGAAGGTCCTTTTCACTGAGTCCCTCAAAACCTATGACTAAGCTATCTCCTATTTTCGTAACTTTTGCAATTCCATCGAGGAGCTTCTTGGCATCCTCTAGGAAGGCCGCCTGAGATGGCATTTCTACAATGCAACTTTCGATTCCAACCTCCCGAATGCCTATGCGATAAGCCCTTCCTAACTTATCCGCTAAGAACCTTCGAAGCCTTAGGAGAGCATCATGGGCCCTCACTCCCCTTCCAGACTCAATGTTTAAGCGGATATGGTTACCGTCTAGGCTCCAACCTGTAACTGAGGCCCCCTCCTCCTTTTCTTCGGGCCTCAAGCCCTTGAGAAGGAGCCCTTTGTTGGCATCCTCGATGAATTCCTTCATGGAATCAAGGGCTTCCTTAGGGAGTGAATCGCTCGTCTCGAGAATAGCCTTAAGCTTAAACTTCACGGCTCGTCGTATACTCATATGATCCTCTTTCTCCTAGCTCCAGAGCCTTCCTCTATAAATAATACAAGTTACTTAACTCTCTATGCTAAAGCATCAATAGCTCATAAAAAACATGTCGTTCCCGGATGTAGGGATCCGTCCCCCCTCCTATATAGGCCCAAAAAACCAAGACTTTCGGTTAAATGGAAAACCAAGGGCTACGATTCGAGTGCCTTTACTATGCTCAGACTTCGAATTTCTTTTTCTTAATTTTTCGATGATAGCAGAAGCTTTCGATGCCATCCATCGATGCGAATTTTAGACGGAGAGGCTATTAGAGCATCAATTTAATAGGAGCGCCTCCGCTAAAAATCTAATTCCAAGGAAAGGAGAGAAGTTGCAGTTGAACACTTATCAGATCCAAATCCTAGGCCTTCAGGGAATTCCCATCGTAAAGAAGGGCGACGATCTGGCTTCTATGATAGTAGAAGCTGCGGAAGCCTCTGCCATAGGAATTAAGGATGGTGATATAGTCGTCGTCGCCCAAAAGATTGTTTCGAAGGCTGAAGGACGCCTTATCGAGCTTTCAGGGGTATCACCATCATCCTTTGCCCTCCGCATAGCAGAACTGACGAACCGGGATGCACGCCTCGTAGAGCTTGTTCTAAGGGAAAGTAATCGAGCGGTTCGCATGAGAGATGGGCATATGATCATGGAGACCCGCCATGGCTTTGTCTGCGCAAATGCGGGAGTCGACCTATCGAATGTTTCTGGAGGCGATGTGGCTTCCCTTCTTCCCGAGGATCCTGATGCCTCAGCATCGAGGATTCGAGAGGGCATAAGAAGGCTTAGAGGCGTAGATGTAGCCGTTATAATATCTGATACCTTCGGAAGACCATGGCGCTTAGGACATGTGGACTTTGCTATAGGCGTTGCTGGAATGAAGCCCCTAAGAGACTATCGAGGTCAAAAGGACATGTTCGGCTATGAATTAAAAGTTACTACCATGGCAGTAGCGGATGAGATTGCAGCCGCTGCCGAGCTTGTTATGGGCAAATCCTCGGGAATCCCAGTCGTCATTATCAGGGGCTATGAGTATGAAAGAGGCGAGGGGACAGCAAAGGAACTCATTCGTCCAATACAGCAGGATCTATTTAGATGATTTTTCGAGTCTTTTTCGTGGCGTTACCCTTCATTCAAAAAGACCAAAACATCTCATTTGGAATCAAAATTGTTCTACCTACTCACCGATCGACATCCTAAGATTTCTGTTGCTCTGATGTAATCCTCGAGCGTATTGATGTTAAAGAATGTTAGAAGCTCCGGATCAAACCTTCGTAGCTCCTCGACTTCGAGAAAGCGCACCTTCCTAATACCTGAGATAGCATCCGAGACCTTCAGCTTTCCATTTGCAACTGATCTCTTTACGGCTTCCTTTAAGGCATCCCTACGATAGATGGCATGAAGAGGTTCGATAAATCCATTTGGCCATCTGGGGATAAGGGCATGAAAGCCTCCTTCCTTCGTTTCCCTTAGCATGAAGCTTAGGGCATCTTTTGAGACAAATGGAAGATCTCCAGCTAGGACAAGGACGAATTTTTCGTGGGCTTCTTCGACCCCCCTTCGGATTCCGGCCAAGGGACCTATGCCATAATAATCATCGATCAGAACCTTCGCCCTTTCATGAACGACATTTTCAAAAATTGGCTTCATCTCAAGATGGCTTATAACAACAAACATCTCGGAACATAATCCATAAACCCTATCGAGAATATGGAAGATCAGGGGTTTGCCTGAGAGGAATTTTAGACATTTGTTACACCCGAAACGTCTAGAAAGGCCTCCTGCAAGGATTATGAGAGAAGCGTTCACGATGCCCTTCTCCATTGCTAAATTCTTAATCGTTCAATAGAATCTTCATGCTTATAGAGAAAGGAAAAAAGAAGTATTTATTGGATGATACATTAATTAAACCTCGCTCTTAATCACAGGATTGTTGGTGTCCACCAAATCCATGGACGAGTTCTCGATCGCCAAAAAATTCCCTGATTAAGAGAGTTAAACCTTCATACATATTTCTACCGAAACTTTTGAAGCCTTTTTAATAGTTCTTTATCGCCTTCAAAGTCTCCTGCACACGTAGCTATTAAGCCATCAACTAGTCCTTCAATTTTTGAGACAGCTTCCTCAACTCGATCGATAGTAGCACTAATTGGCCATCCGATCCTCTTCACAATTTCTTCGTTTTTCCTTGTGCCGACAAGGAAATATGTATATATGGGCTTTTTCAAGGCTTTACATTCTTTTGCCAATTGTTCTAGGATCCCGAAGGCTTTGTCCTCAAGTCTCATAAAGAAAACGAAGTCCCAGGGCTCTCTGATCCGGACAATGGCTTCATCGATGGAGCGCCTTGCACTTAATAGGCATCCTAACTTAACATTTTTTACGCGTATGGTTTCACGTAGAAAATCTCTGGCTTCCTCCGAGGATTTGATCATATTTATTGGGTCGCCAAACTTCGGTATATCACCCATCGTCAACACAAGACCATCTATGCCTACGGCATCTGCGGCTAAAGCCAAACCCCCCACTTCAACAGGTCCTTTGTAGCGAATTACGAAGATAGGTATGACGATTTTCTCGGGATATTTGGATTTAAGAACGCAGCCAACCGCCGTACCGCTTGGCGCTGGTATCCCGGCAGCGCTATCGGTTACATTCCAACCATCAACTAAATCTTTAACTTCTTCAGCAAGTTTCAGGAATTTCCGGCTGGGAACGAACTCATGTAATATCTTCATCGATAAATCATCCCACTTTAAGATGCGATTTTCAAATTAAAAACTTCCCTCTAAAGGAAGGCTTTTATTTACATCGGAGAATAAAGCCCCATTGCCTGGCTTTGATGCTTACCCTCGGAAGGATCATCAAAGCTTTTCTGATAAAGAATTAAGAATATATTGGTCCCATAAAGCAGATACGCAATTAAGGTTAAGTCCTCCTAACATTTGATTGGATAAATCTCAAGAAGGTTATCTAAGTCTCAATAAGGGTTCAAAGTATTCCCGCATCCGTTTAAATTCCTCCTCGCAATAACCTATGATATCGAAGCCCACATCCTTCGGTGCTATCCTTCTAAGCATTGCTGTTCTTTCCCAAGGTTTTAAGCTCCTTAATTCCTCCATGACTACGATAATGTCTATATCGCTATCTAACAAATAGTCGCCCCTAGCCAAGCTTCCGAAAAGATAGACGCTGAATCCCCCTTTGAAGTTTTCCTCCAGAGCCTTTAGAAAGGCGCTTATAGCGTTCCTAAATTTTTCAGGTAACCCTTCTAGAGACGGCATTTAGAACACCTTCAGCGATTTTCAAAGCCCTCTCGGCCTGAACTTTGCCGATCTCAAGAGAAGGTCTCCTCAAACCTGCGTTTGGATATCGAGCTTGCGTATAGTAAGCGGAAAGCTCTGGAAGGGCTTCCTTCACTTCCTCCTCAAGCTCAAGAATGTCTTTCACTTCGCTATAAAGCTCTAAAAGGTCGTGGGACCTATGCACTAGCCTTTTATGGAAAAGGATAAGGGCTTTTAAAGCCTTTTCAGCTCCCTGCTGGAAATGGAAGCATGCATGAGCATACCTTCCAGCCCCAAACAATTGTAGCGCCGTTCTATACTCTTCCCAAGCCTCCTCAAGCCAATCCCATACATCCCTCCGAACAGTTGAAGCCATGAGAAATGCTATCCTTCCCCGGTTTAAAACCCTTCCGTTCCGTTGGAAAAACCATCGAGAAGTTTAGAGATAACGACCTCTTCGAAGGCAAGAAAGCCCTTTACTTGTCCCTCCTTCTCGAAGATCGATTCTTAGCTACAATAAGCTTTTCAAGGCTCAAGAAAGAAAGCTATGCAAAGGCTATGATGCCTTCGCAAGCAAAAGCTTATTCGAACACTTTGCCTCATTTTTTTCAAAGGTGATAGAATGAAGATAAAGGAAATCAGAGCCATGAGGCTCGAGATGCCTCAAAAGGAGGGACCTAGGACCAAGCCTCGAAGGCCATCCTGGGTAGAGGATGCAGAAGTTGCCAACCCTATGTCTAAGTATCCAAGGTTCAAGAGGCATAGGAGGCTATGGCTTCCAAAATGGGGAGGCCTATGGGTTAAGGTAACGGCTGAGGATGGCACATGGGGGGCTGCCCCCGCCTCTTACGGGCGACCAGTCGCAGCCATAATAGACGATCACCTTGCCCCCATGCTCGAGGGCGAGGATTGCTTTGCCATAGAAAAGCTATGGGATATGATGTTCCGCCTCACCAAGCCCTATGGTTCCGAGGGCCTTGCCATGTGTGCCATTAGCGGCATCGACATGGCCTTATGGGACCTTGTAGGAAAGCTTAACGGAGCTCCCGTTTATGAACTCCTCGGCGGCCCTGCTAGGGATCGGATCTTCTGCTATGCTACAGGAAACGATACGGATTGGCAGCTTGAGCTGGGCTTCAAAGCCGTGAAGCTGGCATGCCCCTATGGTCCGGCGGATGGCCTTTGGGGGCTGAAGGAGAATGAGAATCTAGTAGCAAGGACGAGGGAACTTGTAGGTAATGACGTGGATATTATGCTAGATTGTTACATGGCCTTCGATGTCGATTACACGATACGACTGGCGAGGAGGCTTAGGCCTTACGGTCTTAAATGGATCGAGGAATTCCTCATACCGGAAGACTTGGATGGCTATCTGGCGGTGAGGAGGGCGGTCAACTGGGTTTCCTTGGCTGGTGTAGAGCACTGGTTCTCACCGTGGCGCTTTAGGGAGGCTATAGAAATGAGAGCCTTAGACATTCTTCAGCCCGACCTCTTCTGGGTTGGTGGCATAACTTCCTGCCTAAAGATCTGTCATATGGCTGATTTAGCGGGTCTAATGGTCTGCCTTCATGGAGGAGCCAATAGCCCCTACGGACTTCATTTAACCTATGCCATGCCCAACATGCCATGGGCCGAATACTTCATAGGATCCCCTCCGGGGGTTCCTTTGGAGGAGGCGCAATGGATGCCAGGGGCTCCGATACCTAAAGACGGTTATGTCGCACCTAGCAAGGAGCCTGGCTTCGGAGTACGCATAAAGGAAGAATGGCTAAAGCCCTTCTGGGGCTCCTAAGCAACTCTTATTTTACCATCAATTTTATTCGATAGTCTCAATTTTTACACTTACACGAAGCTTCGAGGGATCCGTACCCTCGAGTCTTTCAGTACCCTTTAAAGTCGATATGAGTCCAAGGATCGTATTCTTCAAAAGCCTTTGGACGAAGGGAACCATGGGGATTGATTCTCCATAGATTTCAAGGATAGTTTCCTGATAGCCAAGGGGAACGCATTGGCTAATGGACGCTTCTTTCCTCAGAATTGCCTTGGCCATCTCTAGACAATCCTTGTAGCCGCATCGTCCACAGTTTAGACCAGGCAGGGCCTTTCCTAGGGCTTCTAGGGCATGCATTTCCAAAAGATCTGCAAGTTTCGGGATTTCTTCAAGTCTGAATACAGGTATTCCCATAAGGCTTCCTGAAAGGTTAGGATTCCCGAAGATGTCGATGATTGCCATGATGGATCCTCCTATACCTTCCCTCTTATTCAAAGCCTCGATATCATTACTATTAGACAAACATAGGATCTTAGGCAACTCAGAGCGTCTAAAACCCTCAATGAGGATGAAGGATGCCTTTGGGGATACGGACTTCAGTGCGTTTTCAAGGTTTGGAGGAATATCATAGTGCATTATCGCCAACTCCCTTGGCGAAACAGCCGTAACGGATATGGCTCCAGCCTTCGCATGAAGTTCCGTATCCTTATTGGCTACATCAAAGCGCCTATGGATATGCTTTATCGTAGCGACCGGGTAACGCCTTTGCCTGAGCTCTTTGATAAGGGCTCCAATCACGGTGGTTTTTCCAGATGATCTGCCAAAGCCTATGATGGCAAAGGTTTGGGCTTGATAGTTCAACGCAATTTCCCTTTCAATAAATCTCTGAAATGCAATAAAAATCCTTTTTTTGCTTCTATCCATCTTTGAGAAGGCTATGAGACGAGTGGTCATGCCAGAAGATAAAATCTCCGAAAAATTTGAGAAAAACGAAAAAAGCGATTTTGAGAACAAAATGATACGGGCTTTATAAGTCGACAAAATTGACTAATTCGTATTTTTCCATAATTCCCATTTCGAACCTAGTTGTATACGACTTCTTCCAAATTGCTGGAAGTCAGTGCTAATGCATTTAAAACATCTTCATGATTCAGCATCTTCATTAGTAAGCTTTTTGCCTTAAATACGGTGATACTTAGCATCCTCCCTTGTTTTCGCCTAGAGCTTTTTAATGGCAAAAAGCCACGGCGATAAGATGGCAATAGCATAACCAAACAAAGGAGATAGATCCATAGGATCATTTCCTGTACGATAGTTGATGAGCCAGAAGACATAGAGGAGAAAGGTCGTTAAAAGATACATGGCTAAATATTTTATAAACCTCGTCCTAATCCTTAGATCCCCTGCAGTCGCCTTCTTTATGGCTACATAGCTTGCAGGAAATGAAACTAGTATTAAGATCCACCAAATAAGCAAAAAATCCATGGCCTTTGCCCTTTCGACTCCACGACTGAAGATGATCTTTATTTTTTACGGCCCGCCACCTAAAAGAAATTGGATTTGAACTAATCTATCCATAACTTCAACAATCTCCCTCTCCACACCATGGCGCTTGATTTCATATTCCTCTTGGGAAAGCTCCTTGTTCTCGAATCGCCTTTTGAGCTCCTTGAGTTCTTTGAGGAGCTCATCTCTGCGCTTCTCGAGTTCCTTTAGCTTCTGCTTCATTGCCTTGGGATCTTTCATCTCAGCTCAACGATTATTCGAGCTTCGACTACTTATTCTTTGCGGAAATTCTCCCCTCGATTCTTCCAGGTTCTTCCGTCTTTCTTTTCGCTTTCTCCATTAATGCATCCTTGAAAGCATATAAGTTGAAGGCTCAGGTTGAATAGGAAATACGAATAGAATAATTTTAATTCTAAAACCCGTACAGTCCATTAAATGGGCTCTTCCTTAACTGGAGAACGTATCTCGATTTTTATTGAAAGTATCGGAAGCATTGATGGTCTTTTACAGCGTTTTCTAGCACCAAGGACAGTTGACGCCATTATTAAAATTCTTCCAATCGCTGGAAGGGCTGCCCTTCTCGAAGGAGTCCTTTATATTCCAATTCCTTTTAAACTAGGGCTTGGAGTGGAGAAAGGTGTAAGCTTCGCGAAAAGGGGGTCGATTGGCTACTGGCCCTTCGCCAACGCCCTTTGTCTCTTTTATGATAATATTAAAATGAGGACTCCTCTAAGCCTTGTTGGAAGAATTCTTGATGACCCAGAAATTCTTAAACCCGTCATAAGTGGGACGAGAATCGTTGTCTCTAAGTGGATGCCATCCGAAAGATTCTAATTCTATTGTTTCCCCCGATGCTTTGGAGAATTCCCCTTGAATTAAGCCTTCGAAGAACCTCTTTGGCGGTGCTTATCCTTACGCCGAACTTGGAGGCGATGGCATAGGGAGTGATGGCACCCATTTTTTTGATTTCCTCTAGAAACTCCTTGCTTTCGATATTGAGGTTCTGGATGGCCCCCTCGCCTTTCTCAGAAGTCTTGGAAGGCTTTACTTCTTTCTTCTTACCCTTTTCTTCTTTTTTCGTTTCGATGACTTGGGATTTCATCATCTGAGAAATCGACTTCTTCCTAGCACCACCCAATTTTTCATCCCTCCTAATTCAAAGCTAAGGATCGATAAAAAATTTTTGAAACCTTATTCTTTTCGATAATTAAGCTTATTACCGATTTACTATAACAGTTATGACTAGTTCTCTATGGATACCCTGGATGGCTCGCCATGAAGCTCGTAACCATCAAGCTTCCAGAGGCCCTCATCGAAGGTATCGATGAGCTTGTGAGATCCGGCATGTATCCGAGTCGAAGCGCAGCCATAAGGGCGGCGGTTCGGGATCTCCTAAGAAGAGAGCTTTGGGATAAGAAGTCCTAGCGTTGCCTTAATCCTTCTAAGAATTCTTGAACTCTTTTCTTGGCAACCTCGTAAGGGAGCTGGATGGGCGGATGCTTGAAGGCGTAAGCGGAGATACTCGTCAAGGGTCCTGCGATTCCTCTATCCAGAGCAACCTTCATAACCCTTACGACATCGATGATGACTCCTGCGGAGTTCGGAGCATCCCAGACCTCAAGCTTCACATCAAGGCTTAAGGGTGTTCCCCCGAAGTATGAGCCCTTTATCCAAATGTAGCATATCTTCTTATTGGCAAGGAATTCGACATAGTCGCTGGGTCCGATACGCAGAGGAATATCATAGGGTATCATGGCCTTTACGGCGCTTGTTTTGCTCTCCCTCTTGGATTTTAGCCTCCCTTCCTCAAGCATGTTTAGAAAGTCCGTATCGCCACCGATGTTTAGCTGATAGCTCTCCTCCACCTTAACTCCTCGCTCTACTAGAAGCTTCGCGAGGGTCTTATGAAGGACCGTAGCCCCTAGCTGGCTCATAACGTCATCCCCAGCCAAGGGAAGACCAGCTTTCTTAAAGCGCCTTTGCCATTCTTTTGACGAGGCGATGAAGACAGGAATCGCATTGATGAAGCCACATCGGGCCTTCAAGGCCTCTTTGGCATAGAACCTTGAGGCCGCCTCACTCCCCACGGGCAGATAGTTAATAAGGATCTCGGCTTCAGCTTCCTTCAAGGCTTGAGCCACATCGACCGGTCTAAGGCTTGGATCTGTCTTGATTAGAGGCTTCACAAATCTCCCCAAACCATCCAAGACAGGTCCTCTAAGAACGGGAACCCCAAGTCTTGGGGGCTCTACCATTCTCCTCGTGTTGTTGGGTCTTTGGAAAATCGCCTCCGAAAGATCCTTTCCAACCTTGTTGGAATCTACATCGAAGGCTGCAACGAATTCGATATCGCCAGGTCTATAGCCTCCTAGGTTGAGTTGTAGAAGCCCAAGGGCCGAATCAGCCATTTCTGAGCTTTTGTATAGATGGACTCCTTGAACGAGGGCTGAGGCACAATTACCGATACCTACTAGAGCCACTCGGATCTTTTTAGCCATTTTTCTATCTCCCTTATAACGAGCGAATAATTGATTATAATATTCCTAGATAAATATTTTATACGGAAAAAATATTGAGTATATGTAAACCTAAACGCCTTGGCCCCCTCCCATGGTTACCGCTATTAGCCATTCGGTTGCCTTGCGAATATAGGTCTCTCTATCTACATCCTCGTATTCGCGGGGTACCTTTGGCATAATAGGAGACCTTCCCAGTACGGTCCCTCTACTACAGCCGATTCTACTTAAGATGCTCTGGAGGCGAGACTGAGCCTGCATCCACTAGGGCTGTGAAGAAGAGAATGGAAGCCTATCCTTAGTAGAGCTTTCCCTAAGCCTTCCCCGATCATTGGTCTAAGGCTTAGGCTTTGCTTTGACTTGCCCTTAATCTCCTTATGCCTAAAAGCTTCACCACTCTCAACCTCTCGCTAAGCCCCGAGGTGCTGAGATTGTTTTAATTCATGCATCGCCAAAGGGTTCCACAATCTTCCCGAAGGCCTTTCTACCCTATCAACCTTCCATTGCCGAATCCAAGGAGCCATGCCAAGCTTGTAGTGTAGATTTGTTACGGTTTGAGCCTCCAAGTCTAAGCCCAGTCCAAGCGAACAAGGTTCCGTTAAGGTCGCGGATCTGTCTCTAGCAAATCCTACAAAGATATCGCTATGCTGATCATAAGATCTCTTGCAAGTCTGCCCTTCTTAACAGCTTCCGATCCTCATTAAGGGCATCCTACTCCACGAGTCACCTTGCCTAGGGATGAGTTCAAAACCCCCTTCTTGGCTATCGCCAAAGCCAGACGTATCTCTCAAGTCATAAAGGACATAAGAAGATAGGAGATATACCAAGTATCATTGACTAGAGGAACGAGCGCGAACCTGATTATCACTAATCTTTCCATAGAGCTCCAAAAAACGTTTGGCGTCTTTAGCCATTGCAATATTGTTCCAAAGGACATAAATCTCCCTATGGACTTTTAGGAAGGGTCTAACAAAATCGAAGTAAAGGCGCTTCATATCTTCCTCCGTATATCTATACGCGTACGGTCGAGGCCCAAGGCCATGAAGCCTATAGTATAGGATCCCTTCTTTAGATTCGACAGGGCTCCTTTTGAAGGGATCAACCGCAAGGATCAGGGAGAGCTCTTCTAGAAGCCTTTCTGCCTTTTCGATGCTCCAGCTAGGATTCCTAAGCTCAAGGGCCAAGAATAAACCATCTCTTCGAATCGAGTTAAAGAAGGCTCTAAGGTTTGAGACGGATTCGTCTGAATAGGCGAAGGTAGGAGGGCATTGGATCACTACGATTTTTGCTTTTAAAACCTCTGCGATCAGGCGCGTTTTATCCCAGAAGCGAAGATTCTCTTCCGTAGGCTTTAAAAAACCTATCTTCGAAGCCATTGAAGGATCAGGTTTGAAGCCTGCCCTTCGCCATGTGGGGCTTGTAGGAGGGTGGGTTAAGCCTTGGAAGGCCTTCATAGTAAATTCAAAATCTTCCGGAGCTTTTTCCCTCCATCGCTTCGCCGTATCAGGTTTCGGAAGCTTGTAGAAGGTCGATTGGAGTTCTACTAGCCTAAAGGTCTCGAAATAGGCCCTCATTCCACCCTTTATGGCAAAGCCGCAACATCCTACCTTCATAATTCCTGCCAAGGCCCTTCATAAATGATTCTTGAGAGATCCCCATTAGTTTTATCCTCAGCCCTTTTCGAATATAATCGAAGATTCCTTAATTTATCAAGGGCACTCGACTAATCTAAAAAAGGGTCCCGAAAAGAAAGGCTATAAGGCCAGCCATGAAGGAAAGGAGGGCTAGATTCTTCACCTTCTTCGCCATACCCTTTGAAAAGTCCTTTAGGAGAAGAATAGAGGATACCATGAGTCCAAAGTCGGCTATGGCAACAATAGGGACGAAGGGAAAGGAAACTAAACCAAGGATCCAGGGCATGGGACTTAGGAATACCGAAAAAATGTAAAGAGCTGAAGCTATCATGGCCGCCTTTTTTTCACCATAGCAGACGGCTATGGTCTTTACATTTCTTGCCCTATCTCCCTCGACATCGACAATTCCTTTATTAACCTCCCTTCCCGTATTAGAAAGGAAGACCATCAAGACGAAGATCAAGATATTTTCATGGATTTTATCGGCGGCTGCAACGCTTCCATAAATAAAAGGTACAGAAACGCATGCACTCACGAGAAGATTTCCTAGAAATCCAGTTCGTTTACCGACGGTCGTATAAGTTACACAAATAATCCATGCCAAGGCAGCTATGATAAGACAAAGGAGACTTGTAAAGAAAGAGGCTATGAATCCTAGAACCATAAGAAGGAAGGCGTATGAGAAAGCCTCCTTTGGCTTTATGAGGCCGCTCGGAATTGGACGACTAGGTTCGTTGATAGCATCGATTTCTCTATCGTAGTAGTCATTTATCGCCATGGAAGAAGCTGTTAGAAGAAATCCTGTGAGGGCTCCTAGGAAAATTTTCCCCCAAAGGAAGATCAAGGCCTTTGGATATGATATTACGGCGCCCACAATAACGGCAAAGCCCATCATAAGGCAATTTACCGGGCGCATCAAACGTATGAAACCACGGAGTTTTCCGAGGGTTATCAAGGTCTTCTCCTATCAAAAAGTGATTTTTGAATAAAAATGGGCTTAAGAAGGAATTAAACTTAGAATCATTGTACATTCTTACTAATCTCCAGAGGTTTCATTGAATCATTCTTCATAGGTTTGTCCCATAGAGCATTTCCCATCTAAAAAAGATTGTTCGCCCGCCTCGTAAAAATGCTCAAGGTTGATCTCTACCCTTTGAAAGGACTTTTCCTTTCTCGAAACTTTATAAGCTAGCTTCTCCTTTTAGAGGTTTCCAAGAAAAAGTTAAGGAGGGATAGATTGTTGAAAAGGTCGATGTCTTCTACGGAGATGACCTTCCTAATGGCGGTTATTATCCTCATATCGATCGCTTTAGGTTATCTTCTAGCGGGTTTTATTGGCATTCCTTAATTAAAATATTCGCCAAGAAAAATAAAATATCAGAAAGTTAGAAAAGTTTTTCTTTATTAGAGTCCCTTTAGTATTATATGACTTATTGCATGTCTTCATCTTTCTTCAGGTTTGCTTAGATTTTCCTGTTTATGTCGTTTTGGTATTCTTTAATTCTATTTGTGCAAAGTCCTTTATCCCAGGCCTCGGAGGGCTTCGATTATCTTGTCGATGCTTGGAGCTTTTGAAACGATGAGGGGGATCCTCTCGAATTCCGCTATTTTGACAGCTAGTTCCCTATCGACTTCTTCTTCTCTAAGTCCATGGAGGACAACCATACAAGGTTTTAAAGGATGAACCCTCACGGCAACCATAGGAGATCTTCCGTGGGTAACCCTTGTAAGGATGAGGGCCCTCTCAGTCGTAGAGCCTATGAGGCGCAAGAAGTCACTTCCTGAAAGGGTCAATATCGCTTTTATTGAGTCTGCAACCGTATAGCCATACACGAGACGGTTAAGTCCTTTAGGATAAGCGACTACCACTCCCATAACAGCTTCACAAAGCTTGGATGCGCTTACAGGAGTGGCGAATTCCTTCATGTCCAAAATAGCGTCTGGAAGATTGCTCATGAGACGGGCAAACTCCATAATGCGCATGCCCCCTCTTTCCTCATCAAAGGATATTAGCGCCTCGATGAAGCGGCGAATGAAGGCAGCTCCTGGCGACTGGCGCCTCCCGGTTTCGTAGTCGCTTATGACAGATGGCCTGGTTCCGAGTCTCTTAGCGAGATTTGCCTCGGAACATCCAAAGGCTTCCCTCCACTTTCTAAACATGAAACTTGGATTTGGAGAAAAGACGATTTCTCCGGCTATCTTCTTTGCAAGAACTTCCTTTATAGCCTCTAGGAAACTAGCCTCCAAGGCTTTACACCAAGTCCCACGAGATGCCCATGGCTTTAAGCCAAAGGAGGAATTTCGCCAAAATCCTTTCGTCTCATAATCCAAGGTTGCGGGAATTTAAGCCTTTACCGTCGCAGAAGAGTAAAGGACTTGAAAAATATGTATAACTATGATAAAAATTTCTAAGTTTGATAGTTTCCAATTTTACACTCAACCTTAAACCCCATTTTCTATAAGGTTATAAAACTTAGAAAATTGATGAAAGTTGCTCTTAGGCGTTAAGATGAAATAAGATTTATAAAAATCTTATTTGAAAAAATATCTAATAATAATGATAAAAGAACAGATCTGATGCTCACGCCAATCGCAAATGGAGATGCAGGTTTAAATACTACCTTTAATTTATTTTCTTGCAATGGATGTATTAAAAAGCGAAATCTTAGAGCTCCTTGATAAGGACAAGGAGTTCAGATACACAGTGGCTGGATATTTAGGTTTATCTGAGATTCTAAAAAAGCTGGGCGACCTCACAGAAGGACAGGCAAAGCTTAGGGAGGACTTTGGGAAGCTGGTGGAAGAGCAAAGTAGGTTAGCCAAGGAACAGGCAAAGCTTAGGGAGGACTTTGGCCAAATGTATGCACAGTTTAGCGCAAGGTTTGAAGAACATGACAAAAAATTCAATGAAATAGCCTTAGAACTGAGAAGTTTAAGGAAGGAGATTGGTGGGCTGGGCGAGACTCTTGGCGTCCTTGTGGAGGACTATTTAATCGAAAAGTTTGGGGATGACCTTAGGCGTCGTGGCTTGGGCCTCGAGGAAATCAGAAGCCTGATGGTCGAGGGAAGGGAGATCGATGCAGTCTTCAGGGATAATGAAGCCATTGTTATTGAGGTCAAGAGTGTTGTCCGAGGTGAAGATGTACGAAACCTTGCAAGAAAGCAAGAAATTGTAGAAAGGACATTTAAAAGGCCTACAAGAGCTCTTATAGCTGGCATAAGGATCGATAGTGCTGCCGAGAACTTAGCGAAAGATCTTCGAATAGAAGTTTTGAGAAGGTTACCTAGAAAGCAAATTCTATAACTTCGGAAGCAGGCATCCTCTGCCTATTACGAACTGAAGAATTACACACAATATAGAAATCATCAAAATTATTTTAACGAAAGCCTTTGGTAAATTTGGCAAAATGGGAAAGATTTTTCTTGGCATATGCTTCGTATTTTCAATTTTGACGATTTGATAAAAAGACGTTATTCAGTTTATATGTAGATAATTTCTTAGAAGGGGAAGATTAAGTTTTCATGACGAATGCTATTATAAATTTTCAAAGCCCAACCAAACGTAGTCCCTTCTAACCAAGCTAACAAGATTGATTTGAAATTCAAGAATAATTCCACGAAAAGCTAAATAAAGGCATCGTAATATTTTTTCAAGAGAGCCTTGCAAAGAACTGGCTATGCGGATCTAGTGCTTCACGATGGAAGGGCGCCTGAATGGCTTGTCTCGAGGATGGAGCGTCTTGCACAAGGGATCCTAAAGGTCATAATCGATGAGTATGGAGAAGGAGAAGTCTTAAAGAGGCTCTCGGACCCCCTTTGGTTTCAAGCCCTTTCTTGCGCTTTAGCGTATGATTGGGACAGTAGCGGAACAACAACGGTAGTCTGTGGAGTCTTGAAGACAGTCTTGGATAAGGAGGACCTAGGGCTTAAGGTGGCTGGAGGGAAGGGGAAACACTCTAGAAAGGCTCCTGAAGATCTTTTGGATATCGCCAAACGATTCGATATTTCGGAGGAGGATCTATCGAGGCTTCAGTATGCGAGTAGGATGACGGCTAAGGTCGATAATGCGGCTATACAAGCGGGCTATAAGATTTATCATCATACAATCTTTGTTTCCAGAGATGGAGAATGGTGCGTAGTACAGCAGGGTATGAATCCCGATCTTCGGGCCGCCAGAAGATACCATTGGCTATCTAAGAATGTGAGGAGCTTCGTTGAGGAGCCCCATGAAGGCATTATCGGAAGCATGGTCCATAAGAACGTTCTCGATATGACGGCTAGGGAGAGTGATGGATGCCGAAAGGCTTCTACAGACCTTGCGAAGGAGCCTCCATCGAAGATTGAAAGGCTCTACCAAAGCCTTCGCCTCAAGAGTCAGGAATCCTTGGATAGATGGCTATCCCATAAAAGCCTTGGCTTTAAAGAGCCTGAGTATATAGTTGAATACAGGCTCAACCCTAGGGCTATGAACTGGAAAGCTCTAGCAAAGCTTTATGAATTCCAGCCAAAGAACTATGAGCAGGTCCTTGCCTTTGAAGGTATAGGTCCAGCGACAGTTAGGGGCCTTGCCCTTATATCCGAGCTTATTTTCGGAGAAAAGGCAAGCTGGAGGGATCCCGTTAAATATTCCTTCGCCTTTGGTGGTAAGGATGGTGTGCCCTTTCCAGTGAAGCGAAAGGAGTACGATGAAGCCATAGCAATCCTTGAAGACTCGATCCACAAGGCGAAGCTTGGAGAACGTGATAGGCTCTATGCCCTTAGAAGACTTAGATCGTATATAGAGATTCATTAAAGAAAAGGCACTATAACTTTGGAAAGCTTTAAAAGATATTTTTCGAAAAGGTTATGTTCAAAAGTTAACCGGAATATGGTTGATGGAAAATTCGAAATCTATTGTTCGTTCAGTTCAATAGGTTTAAATTAAGCTCTATGGAAGCTTCATTATCCATTGAGGACAAAGGTGTATTAATATAGGATGCTTTAGAAAGGCGAGCAGATGATCATTACTAACTTGTCTAGGAATAATTACGCAAAATTCAGGATTTATGATCATTAAATCAATAGCTTATCGACGCTAGGAGACGACTTTCCAAAGTCTCGAATCCTTTAACAAAATATGGGATTAGAAAGGCTTTTGAAGGCTTAGCGTCTTAATGGCTTCTAGTGAGGCTTTAGGGTTTATTCAAGGAGTGATCGTCCTTGGCAAGGAGCTGGATCCTCGATGCCCTAATACGAACAGGGGGCTTCTTGGATGAGGACCTAAGAAAACCCCTCGTGGAAGTCGTAAATACCTGGAGCGAATGGAATCCGGGGCATAACCATCTTAGGCATCTATCGGAAGCCGTAAAAAGGGGAGTTTGGCAAGCGGGTGGCTTTCCCCTCGAGTATAATACCTTAAGCCTTTGCCCAGGCCAGACCCTACCGAATAGGAATCTATTAGCCATGGAAACGGAGTCAGTCTTTCTATCTGAACCCGCTGATGCGTCAGTCTTCATATGCACATGCGATAAGGACATACCAGCCTTACTTATGGCAAGCGTAAGGATTAACATCCCATCTATATTCGTGCTCGGAGGCTCCATGCTTCCTGGATCTTGGAAAGGAAAGGAAGTCGTATGCTGTACTGATTATCAATGGGTTGAAGCCGAATACAGGGCTGGAAGGATAACGAAGGAGGATCTCGAAGAATTCCATCGATGCGTGCTTCCTTGTTCAGGTGCCTGCGGCCCTATGGGGACTGCCAATACGATGCAGAGCCTCACGGAAGCCATAGGCATGAGCCTTCCCGGCTCAGCATCCGTTCCAGCCGTCATGGCGGAGGCCTCAGCCCTTTCAGAGGCAAGCGGAAAGAAGGTTTTGGAACTTCTAAAGGAGGGCATAAAGCCCAAGGATATTATCACGGAAAAGTCCATGGAGAATGCCATAAGGGTCCTTATGGCTATAGGAGGCTCTACGAACGCCATCATTCACCTTATAGCCCTAGCCAGGCAGGCGGATCTGAGGCTTCCCTTAGAGCGCTTCGATGAACTAAGCCGTACGACGCCCTTTATCGCTGACGTAAAGCCAAGCGGGCGCTATGCCGCTACGGATCTCCATAAAGCTGGAGGAATCCCGGCGGTTATGAAGGAGCTTGAACCCCTTCTTCACTTGGATGCCCTTACCGTAACTGGAAAAACCGTAGGGGAGAATCTTGCTAAGGTTTCCGTTAAGAACCGGGAAGTCATAAAGCCCCTTGATCATCCTATACTACCGGAGGGAGGTTTGGCCATCCTTCGGGGAAACCTTGCCCCGGATGGAGCTGTTCTGAAGCATTCTGGAAGCCTCAATAGGGAACTTCTTCAGCACAAAGGTCCAGCCTTAGTCTTCAACTCAACTACTGAAGCCTACAGGACCCTCCTAAAGGAGGACTTGGAGGTCTCTGAGGACCATATCCTCGTACTTAGGTATCAGGGACCAAAGGCTGCCTGCATGCCAGAAACAGGAATGCTTCCGATTCCTACAGTCCTTGTAAGAAAGGGTATCATGGACATGGTCAGGGTTTCAGATGGAAGGACGAGCGGCACCCACTATGGTACGAATGTCCTTCACGTATCCCCTGAGGCTTATGTAGGCGGTCCCTTGGCTATCGTCGAGGATGGGGATGTCATTGAGCTTGACCTAAAGCATCGTAGAATAGATGTTAAGCTTACGGATAAGCAAATAGAGGAGCGCCTTAAAGAATGGAAGCCCCCTGAGCCCCAGTACAACTATAAGCGCGGACCCCTAGCCCTTTGGTATAACCATTGTATGCAAGCCGATAAGGGATGCCTTTATCCTTGGATGTAAGCGTTCCGAATAGATTACGGGAAGCCTTAACCTTGAATTCCTTTTTCTAATCATTGTAAACCGGCGGAAATTTTTTCCTTTCATCTCCCCCTCATCTTAGATGACTATCCCTTTAAATACAGAGTATTATACGAAGTAATTACATAAGGGGATAAAATATGAGTGAAATTGGAGAATTAAGCTCCATCTTCAATCGAGTTGTCCTTCTAGCAAGGGCCCTTCTTGAGGAGAGGGGTTATGTTTTCTCTGTCAACCTTGATCTTTTGAAGAGAAGTTTAGCCATCCAGGTTATGGAGAAGGTTACAGAGTCCAAGGGGAGTTCGGGAACTTTTCCAGTCTTTTACACCCTTACCCGGCCTATTGGAAACAGCCCCTTTGCTACTACGGTTCCGGAAGAAATCGCTAGGGCTATGGGTCTAAAACCTGGCGATAGGATATCGTGGCTCGCGATCGATTCTGGAGCCTTTATCATAAAGGCTAGGAGTGCCGAAGAAAAACAAAGAAAGATTCCAGAGGGCTCAAAGAAGCGTAGTCATGCGAGGGGGCCTCAAAGTTGAAGAGAAAGCTAAAGCCAATTTTAAGGCTTCCAATTACCACGGCTCGACTTCGTGATCCTTAGAGGCTCTTCTTCTTCGAGTCTCTCAAAATCTTCCTTCTTTATCTCTTGGAACTTCCACTTCTTCCCAAAGTGGCAGGCTATTATGGCATGCTTGTGGGATTCATGGATTGGAATGAGGTCCAGAAAGTCGAAGAGCTTCCTTATCTGATCCTTCCGAATGTATACGTAATGCCTCTGCTTCTTCACTTCAAAGGCATAAACTTCCCCATCCTTCGAGGCGAAAACATCAGGAAGATATTCTTGCGAAGGATTAGAGCATGGGATTCGAACTGCTCCATATTTTTTTGAAAGAAGTCTCTTTACTAATGCCTGTTCCGAATAGAATCCCCTTCGCCTCCAACGCCTTAGCCTATCTGCATCTATTGCCATATGCTGGATACCATGGAGATTTTTGTTCTCTAAGAAAAAGATTTTTCCATTATTCCATGCTTTTAATCGCTATTTTTCATGGGGATTCTCGTCAGTCTTTCTATGGAGCCTCAGGATTTTATGAAACTCGAGGACTTATTCCTTTGCCTTGGACCCTTTCATGTCCTGAGTTCCTCGAGGTTAAGGAGGAGCTCCTCCTTTACGGACCTGAGGACTACCATCGTACTTGTCGATGTAATGCCCGGTATCCTTCCTATCCTATCGATTACTTGAGCTAGGCTTTCCTTGTTCTTAGTCCTTACTTTAAGCACCGAGTAGAACTCCCCAGTTACATCATAGATCTCGTGGATGTCAGGGATGTCTAAAAGGGACTTTAGGACTTCTTCATAACGTTGAGGATCTGCCTTCAGGCATATTATTGCTTTCATACCTATTCCCAGCTTCTCGGGATTTAGGATTGAAAAGAATCCCTTTATGATTCCCTTCTTTAAGAGCTTCTTCACCCTTAGATGGACTGTTCCTTCACTAACGCCCAAGGCCTTTGCAATGGAAGAGAAGGAAGAGCGGGCATTTCGCTGCAAAGTTGATAAAATGCGCAGGTCAAGATCATCTAATTCCCTCAATAAAAGGACCCCTATTATTGTTAACCTTCATAGATTCTTAAAAACTATGGTGGCTGAACCTCAGCAACCTCGCTTTCAGGTTATTTATTGCCTTAAGCAATTTGAGAGAAGCCTTCATTGATGATTTTAGAAATTATCTCCCATATGGATTTGCCTAAGGAGGAGGGATCCTATGGCATGATCTTTTGATTAAGCTTATCGATGAGCATATTATGTTATGTCATGGATAATTAAGATGCCTAAGCTTCCTGAGATAGAAATAGGAATATTAGAAGGTTTGAAGCGTAGCATTCAACTGTAGGTATCGTCTTCCTAAATGAGCCCCTCCAACTATACTTCGGCAAAAAATTATCTATTTACCATAATGGGCGAAGTAGAACCACCACATGGTTTCATCGGTGTCGTTGATGGAAGAATGGGGTGTCTTGCCGTCAGGAGGTATCATGAAGGCCTCCCCTGGATGTTGTCTCCTTATCTCTCTTCCTAGAAAAAGGAGGCTAGTCCCCTTCAGCTGGTACCAGACTTCATCTGTTCCTGGCCCATGGGGATGCGGTTCCCCTATGTTCATACCATCGATGGATACCACGAGAACACTATGGAGCGTAACGAGCCCGTCTTCGCTTCCGAAGAGCTTCCTCGATATGTGGCACCAGTGCCCACCAACGCTTACTGGAAGTTCATGATAGTTTCGAACGATGGCTTTCTTTGAAACTTTATCGAAGGCTTCTTTGGGCACATCCTCCGTAACGATAAGAAGCTCAAGGGGGTCCTTGCCTTCATTCACGATCGTGTGGCAAACCTTCGGCGGAATAAGAATGCATGAGCCTTCCCAGATTTTCTCCACCAACCCTTCGGCTTCTATCCTTCCCTCGCCCATAACGACATAAAGAACCTCCTGTTCCGTTTCGTGAATAGTAGGTGTCGTCGAAACGCCTCCATCGAGAATAGCCCTTGAGAAGCTTTTGACATGCTGCATAACGGCTCCTGGCTCCGATGGGTTACCTAGGTTTATCCTCGAGAAAATCCTTCTTTCGATCAAAGTTCCATGGCTTTTTGTCGGAAGGCTTTGCCTCCAGCTCCTTATATAGGCATCTATGGAAGACATAATCTATCAAGGATAACTAATCGAATTGTCTTATAAGAAGAATTTTATTTTCTTCATCAGAATATTAGAAAAGGTATCCCGCGGCCCGGATTTGAACCGGGGACGCTCCGGTTTCTGTTAGCCTAGAAGGCTGAATGGCTCCGCCAAGAATTGGCGAAGTCTACAGCATCTTCTCCGGTTTATGCCGGATCGGAAGCTCTTCCAGGCTGAGCTACCGCGGGACCATTAAAGGAAGTAGTAGAGGCTTTTATAAATTTTTTTACTATATCTTATCCGAAACGTGCTCTTCTATGATTCCAAAGATTTCTATTTTATTGCCTTAATTTACGCCTTGATTAGAAAGCTTTTTAGAAGAGCGATCGGGAGAATTTTCTCATATTTCCTCCCTTCAATGGAAGGGTTGAAAAATTGATTGTTGACCTTAGGAGCGATACCGTCACACTTCCTACTGAAGAGATGCTAGAGGCTATACACCATGCGAAGCTTGGGGATGACAACTTCGGTGAGGATCCTACGGTAAACGCCCTTGAGGAACTGGCAGCTAAAAAGCTTGGAAAGGAAGCTGCCCTTCTTGTTACGAGTGGAACCCAAGGCAACCTTGTATCCCTTATGGTCCATGCGAAGAGAGGAGATGAAGTGATCCTTGAGGCAGATGCCCATATATATCATTTCGAAGTTGGAGGTCTTTCTTCCATAGCAGGTCTTATGCCGAGGCTTGTACCAGGAAGGCTAGGAATCCTCGACCCAAGGGATGTAGAAGAAGCCATAAGGCCTCCCGACATTCACCAACCGAGGACAAGCCTGATTTGCATCGAGAATACCCATAACCTAGCTGGAGGAACATGCTGGCCTCCTGAAAGCATAAAAGCCATCGGGGACCTAGCCAAGGACCATGGCTTGGCTGTCCATATGGATGGAGCCCGTATTTTCAACGCCTCCGTAGCTTTAAGAACGGAAGCTAGGGAGCTTGCAAAGCCGGTCGATTCTGTCATGTTCTGCCTTTCCAAGGGACTTTGCTGTCCGGCTGGATCCTTGGTTGTTGGGAATGAAGATTTCATAGAAAAGGCAAGGAGGGTTAGGAAGATCCTTGGAGGGGGCATGAGGAAGGCCGGAGTTCTTGCGGCTCCTGGGATCATTGCTCTCGAAAAGATGGTCGGAAGACTTGCGGAGGATCATGAAAACGCCAAGCGCCTAGCCATAGGTCTTTCGAAGATTCCAGGGATAGCAATAGACTTGAAAAGGGTTCAGACGAATATCGTCTTTTTTGAATTGGAGAACTTTGATCTAAAGCCCCATGAATTCTTAGAGGCACTAAGCCAAAGGGGTGTAAAGGCCTTAGCCTTCGGAAGAAGGATTCGGATGGTTACGCATATGGGTATAACGAAGGAAGATATTGACTATGCTTTAGAAGTCTGTGAAGAAGCCATTCTCAAAGGATTTTCTAAACGAAGATCCTAAGCATCTCTAAGCATCTTATCCCCGTCTTCGTTGCCCCTTATTCTTTTATCCCCATTATTCTTTTATCAATATGGGGATTGGCCTAAGCTTGGAACCCTTTTTAAGCCTTGCAAAACTTTGTGAAGCCCTCGAAGGGACTACAAAAAGGAACGAGAAGGTAGCTATGATAGGCAAGTTTCTGCGATCCTTAAGCCCGGATGAGATTGCCCCTGCCATCCCCCTCATCATTGGTTGGATATTCCCTGAGGCGGATTCTAAGCCTCTTGAACTTGGCTACACCATCGTCTCATCGGCTTTAAAGGCGGGAAGGCAGGGGAGGCTTCTGGAGGCTCCCCTGACCATAAAAGCCGTAAGGGAGAGCTTCGAAAGGATCGCTAATACAAAAGGTCCGGGTTCCCGGGGAAGAAAGAAGGCTCTCTTAGAGGGCCTTCTCGCCCAATCGACGGAGCTCGAAGCGAAATGGATCCTCAAGAATATTTTCGGTGAAATGCAGCACGGTGTTAATGAGGGAATAATGCTCGATGCCATAGCTAAGGCTTCTGGGGTTTCGGAAGAACTCGTGCAAAGGGCTTACACCTTGACCGGAGACCTAGGTAAGATCGCTTCCATTGCCCTCTCAGATGGAGCCTTAGGCCTTTCGAAGATAGGCTTGGAGCCTTTTCGGGCGATTAAGCCCATGCTGGCAGAAATGTCCTACGATGTAAGTGAAGTTCTAGCAGAGCATGGGGGCATAACAGCCTTCGAATACAAGTTTGATGGAGCCCGTATCCAGATCCATAGAAAGGGTTCAAAAGTGCGTATCTTCAGTCGGAGGCTGAGCGATGTAACGGAAAGTCTTCCTGAAATCCTTGAAATAGCCCTTAACGAACTTTCGGCAGATGAGTATATCGTAGAAGGAGAAGTTTTGGCTATGGACTCATCTTCGAAGCCTCTACCTTTTCAGGATCTCATGCGAAGGTTCAGGAGGGTAAAGGAAGTGGAAGAAAAGGCATCGGAGATACCATTGAGGCTTTACCTATTCGATATACTACGTCTAGGGGAAAAGAGCCTAATCGATGAAGCCTATGAAGATCGTTGGAACCATCTTAGGAGTATATGCCCGGAGAAGTACTTAGCAAAACGTATTATAACTTCGGATCCTGAGGAGGCGATGGCCTTCCTTAAGGAAGCTATGGAGGCTGGCCATGAAGGGCTTATGGCCAAAGCACTAACAAGCCCCTATTCCCCTGGAAAAAGAAGCAAGTATTGGTTCAAGATCAAGCCTTTCCATCGTTTGGACCTCATTATCGTGGCTGCCGATTGGGGCTATGGAAGGCGTCAAGGCTGGCTTAGCGACTATTATTTGGCGGCCTTCGATGAGGTTTCAGGACGCTATGAACTCGTAGGAAAGACTTTCAAGGGGCTTAAGGATGAGGAATTCGAGGAGATGACAAAGAGGCTTTTGAGCCTAAAGGTTTCGGAAACGGAGCATACAGTAACAGTAAAGCCTGAAGTCGTTGTAGAAGTTGCCTTTAACGAAGTCCAAAGAAGTCCCCGATACAGGTCTGGTTACGCCCTTAGGTTCGCCAGAATAGTGAGGATAAGGGATGACAAGTCTCCCAAAGATGTCGATACTTTGGAAACGGTTCGAAGACTCTTTGAAGCCCAGTTCAAGCATAAGGGTCGTCTTAGATAGAGGAAGTTTACTGTATTATCGATTCAAGAAAACTCGAGCAAAGGAATTCCCTTTAATTTAATTCCACTATCTTAAATTGCCTCTTTTCTCGGGTAGGTAATCCTTTGGAAACCTCGCGGCCACGGACGATTGGAGATAGTATCCTATTCCAATTTCCGCTACATGGGTACATAGATTATAGGCATCCAAGATATCGAAGCTGTATTCTTCTTCAAGCCAGAAGATGAGCTGGGAGAAGGCAATCCTTATGGCATCTTCTAATGGTTTTCCTACGCCTACAGCCATTATGTATTTTTCGGACTCTATCCTTGGCCATGCAATCCTCTTCCCTTTTATCAGGTCGATGGTTAGAGTAATCTCGGCTGGCATCTCGATGGCCGTACCGCAAAGCTCCCCATCCCCCTGAAGGGCATGAACATCCCCTACATGGAGTAAGGCTCCCTCAACGAAGACAGGAAGGAAAAGCCTGTTTCCTGGACAAATGTCGGGCAGGTCAAGGTTTCCTCCATGGGGTCCTGCCAGGCCTGTGGAAATGGCTTGGTTTTCAGGAGCCGTTCCGATGGTACCTATCATGGGCTTATAGGGTAAAGGTAGATCTTCCCTCCAGTAGACGAATCCGTTTCTTATGGGGCATATCCAAACCTTTCGAGGAATTTCGGTCTTCAGAAACCGCTCTAAGGGTACGACCCCACTAAGGATTGCCAAAGAAGCAACGCGGGTAGCCCCTTGCCCAATAAGGGGCTTGATCTCCTTCACGTCTATGAGGAGGGTATCCCCCTTCTCCGCCCCTTCAATATATATTGGACCGCTTACTGGATTGCCCCATGGAATCCTCGAATTGTCTTTCCAATCTCCTTGTTTTCTAATCATTCCTATGAAGGCATCTTCCGTTTCGACGATAAAGGTTTCCCCTGGCTTTACCCTTAATCCTGGCTCGTTATAGGGTCCTATAGTAAAATGGAGCCTCTCTTTTCCCAAACGCTTCATGATAATCCCTTCTTTTTTACTTCTTCATCCAATGTTTCTCTTAATCCTTATTGGCACCGACATCTTCAAAACTTTCTGGCAAAATCAAAGGACCTTCGCCCTTCATTCCTTCGAATTACGCTACCTGGCCTTATGCCCCTAAAGGTCCCTTCCTCGACAACCATCTGGCCGTTCACGAGGACATACTCTATGCCTTGTGGATAGGCTTCAGGATTCTCGTAAGTAGCCCTATCCATGATCTTTTTCGGGTCAAAAATCGTTATATCGGCTCTCATTCCCTTTCTTACGATGCCTCTATCCCAGATCCCAAGCCTTTGCATTGGAAAGGAAGTCATCTTCCTTACGGCTTCCTCTAGGCTCAGAAGCTTCTCCCCTTTTTCTTTAGGCATCTCAAGCCTCGTTTCACCCCTCACATACTTCCTAAAAATCATTGGGAAAGTTCCATAGCCCCTGGGATGCGCCTTACCGATGCCTACGGGACCTGAGTAGAAGTCCGTCTCAATCATGGAAGTCTCATGCCTAAGGACTTCCCTTATATCCTCCTCGGAATGGACCTCCATCATTATCGTAGGAAAGGGAGGCCCTAAGCCAAGAAGGTCAAGAACAGCTTCTAGGGGCTTCCTTCCCATGAGGCTGGAGACTTCTAGAAGGCTTTTTCCCTCAAGGTCCACCCTTCTAGGACATGATGAAAGAAAGATCTTATCCCATTTTCCATCCTTTGCCATCGCCCTAGCAGCCGTTTTGGCTGGGTATGTCTCTATTTCTAGAATTGCCTTTTCCCGGAGCTTCGGATCGGAAAGGCGCCTCAGGAGAGCCTCAGGGCCTCCTTCATGCATCCATTCAGGAAGAAGGGAGTAGAGGGCCGTATAGGCGTAAAGGTAAGGCGGGACGTCGCATGTAACATCCAAGCCCCTTATTCTCGCTTCCTCAAGAAGCCTTAGTGCATCCTTCTGCCTCCCGAAGGATGGATAGTGAGTTTCAATATGAGAAATTTGGACAGACGTTCCAGACCTTTCGCCTATTTCGAGGGCTTCTTTTAAAGCCTTAAGGAAGTCCATATCCTTTTCTCCTCGTATGTGGGTGGCATAGAAGCCTCCGTAATCAGCAACAACTTTGCATAGCTCGACGAGTTCCTCCGTATCTGCGAAAAAGCCAGGAGGATAGGCGAGGCCTGAAGATAAACCAAAGGCCCCATCTTCCATAGCCTTAGCTATAAGGGCCTTCATTTCATCAAGCTCGTCCTTAGTAGGTCTTCGAGCCTCCATTCCTATAACTGCCAACCTTATCGTTCCGTGGCCGATAAGGGATACAATGTTTAAGGAGGGATGCGCATCCTCTATCGCCTTCAAATATTCCCCGAAGCTATGCCACGAGATCTTCAGGCCTTCCAGAGGAAAGGGGAAATTTTCTATTACTAGTTTTTTCGTCCCTTCCTTTAATGGAGCAAGACTGTAGCCACAGTTTCCTATAACTTCTGTTGTAACGCCCTGCATGAGGAGGCTTTCCGATCGAGGATTCATTAAGATTGTGCTGTCTGAATGCCCATGGATATTCACGAATCCAGGGGAAAGAATAAGCCCTTCGACATCGATGATCCTTCCAGGATTTTTCAGGCCTTTTCCTATGTCTACTATGAAGCTTCCCTCGACAGCCACATCCGCCCTGAACCAAGGGTTTCCAGATCCATCGATAACCTTTGCATTTTGGAAAAGGATTCCATCGGATACCATATTCCCTCCAAGTCATTAAGGGGACTTTATTTCAAGTTAAGGTTTCATGAAAAATAAGAATCTTCAGGCAAATTTTTTCGTAGGTCTTATTATAAATTGGGAATAAATAATCAGACTGTGCGAACGTTAGGTTGCCTAAGAAAAGATCAATGAATAAGAAGTGGGGCCGGCCGGCTTCGATCCGGCGACATACGGGTGTCCTCACGCGCTCCAGAACCTCTTCATCCCTAACCTAGGGTCGGTAAATCGCGCCTTCTGGAGCCCTTGACGAGGGGTCCTTGTCGTCATACCTGTCTAGCAGCCATCCTTGGCTGAGGCTAGACCACGGCCCCTGAAAATAGGAAGAAAGTTCTGAAATTTAAATTTAAAGTTCTTCTTTTCCGTGATCTTAGTTTAGTCAAACCTACAGAGCCCAAGAACGTCGCCGAACGTTGATGACCAAAGAACCCTTCGCTCTAAGAAAAATCAAATCGTTTTCTACATTTCGTTTTTCATCCTTTTCTTTAGGTTTGATGCTCCTCATCTATCCTGGGTAGCACCAGGTCAAGATATAAGGGAGATTCCTTTCCCGCATCAGGTTCAAGGTCGAAGAGATCCAAGCTAAGACTATCTTTCCTTGAAAGACCTTCGGGCTCGAATTCGACAAAAAGGAAGCTAGATGAACTTTCTGGGCTCTTAAAGATTCTTATCCCCTTCCCACCGAACTTTTCCAAGATATCTATAGCCCCCTTTATTTCCGAGGAGGTTCCATTTCCAAAGTTGAGAAGGAATTTCATGCCTTCTCTAGAATCCTTTCTTTTCGATTTAAGAACCTCCCCTAACTCGCTCAGGGTTCCGAACTCAGAGAAATCCTTAAGAGCAAACTCCTCAAAGGGGTTATCCTCGATATATATTTTCATGGAAGGCTTTTCGATAAGCCTATAGAGGAATTCCATTCTCTCACGGGAATTAAAGACCCCAAGCCCTGTCTCATCTTCCTTCCTTGTAGAAACAAGGGTCATGATAAAACCCTTCGATTTTCCTTGGGCGCCTAAAGCTACTAACATTGGAGCCTTGGGAGTGCTATTGGTTTGCTCAGCGATATTCAAGGATATCTCGCTCCCTCATAAGAAGATCTCTGACTGCTGACCTAATGGCGTCTGCTCTGCTGTGATAATATTTACTTTCCACGAGCCTATCTAATTCCCTAAGGTACCTCTCAGGAACATGTATCGTGATTAGCTTCATTCACGTCCCCTCTACAAACGTTCATAGGGGTATGATATCTATTCCTATATGCGTTAAGATCAAAAAAATCATTTTTTTGAAGTACCAAGATGCCAATTCTATTTAAATCTTAACCTGCTCTTCCCCTAATTCCGTTGCATTTTTAAGGCAATTGGGCTAGTAGAAAGGAAAGAAATTTCCATAGATCTTGGACAAAAATATGGAAGAAGATGGTAGAGAATTTTATATAAATCGAGATCTTTGGTAGAATTCGGAAATAGTAAGGTAGGAATGGAAGCTTCGATTTTCGAATAGAGGGGGAAACTCGACTATGGTAGATCTAGGAACATTTGACCGCTTAGCAATATGGTCTTAACCAACATTTCTATGGTTAAAGCTGATCATTCTATAGGTCAAAGGTTCTGAGATTAACTATAATTGTTTCTAATCCTTTTTCATGGAAGCTTTAATTGTATAACAAAGGTTTAACAGATCCATGGTTTCAAAAGCATATTATATAATATTTATCGTCCATCGGTTATCAAGGATTTTTTGCTATCGCTCTCAAGATGTTTTACATGTCTCGATGAGCATATATCCTTACCATGCATCGTTGGGACGAAGCATTTGTAACAGAGGATCCTCCCGCAATGGGGACAATATCGGATGTTATGGGAAGCCCTTCTATGGCCACAACCATGGCATCGGACGTATAGGGGAGCAAGGTTATATGAATTGCGCCTCACTTTGGCTTCCATGTCCCTTCGAACCGTAATGGTAATAGACTCCACCAACCTACAACCCTCCTATTGTGACAAAGGTATGGAAGCCTTCGGCATCCAAAAACCATCGTAGGAAAAAGATTTTTGGAATTCTCCTTGAAGCCTTAGCTACCATGGACTTTTCACCTGGGCAAGGGATTCGATTCTTCGATCATTTTTTCGGCTTGAAGTCTCAATATTCTCGCGAGGAGCCCATCTTGATGTGTCTTTATTATCGATGTCGCAAACTCTATCTTCACGTTAAGATCCCTCATCTTTGAGATAACGCTATCAACCTCAGCCTTATTCTGAGCGACAACATAGACGAATCCTTCGGGATTTCCTAAAGAACTCAAAACCTGTGTAACCTGAGGTATGGCGGTGAGGCGCTTAACAATCTCATCGCGGAGTGAATGGTTTGGAAAGCTTAGCCCTACGAGGACGCTCTCTCCTAGACCAACTTTCTCAAGGTCCAAGAGAGCCGTATAGCGCTTTATGATCCCGGCCCTCTCCATTCTACTTATTCTATAGGCTATTACATTGGGATGGAGGTTAAGGCGTTTCCCTATCTCTACGAAGGTTGCATTGGCATTCTCGGAAAGCTCTGCTAGGATCTTCATATCTTTCTCATCCAAATTGATCAAAAAAATCCCCCCATGCTACAACCCTTTGTACGCCTCGAACCAGCGCTCGTAGTTCCTAAGCATTTCCTTCGAAACAGTAGGCTTCCGATCTTTCAGAACCTTGAGGAAATCATCGAGGCTTAGGGCCCTAGTTTCCCCGGATTTATCGTTTGGAGCATGGCTTTCAAAGAATTCCCTTACGACGTTTAGATGGGCTGCCTGGACGATGTCTGTAATGTCGCTGGCTGTATAGCCTTCCGTTACCTTAGAAAGATACGCAAGGTCCACATCCGGAGCAATCTTAAGGCTTTTCGTCAGGAGGTTTAAGAGTTCGAGCCTACCTTCCTCATCTGGAAGCGGTACATAGATGCGCTTCTGAAAGCGCCTTATGAAGGGTTCATCCAAAGCCCAAGGCTTGTTGGTGGCTCCTATGATGTAAACATAGGATTTTCGGCTCTTTTCCAAGACTCCATCCATCTCCTTCAAGAACTGGTTACGAACCCTTACTTCACCACCTACCTCATAGGACCTAAGGCCAGCAAGGGAATCAACCTCATCCAAGAATATGACGGCTGGTTTACCGCCATCGGAGATGTGCCTTGCCTCAGCGAAAAGGGCGGCAACGTTCTGCTCAGATTCTCCAAGCCACTTAGACATGATGGATGCTGCATCTACACAGAAGAAGGCTGCATCGATTTCCGTGGCTACCGCCGCTGCTAGCATAGTCTTTCCACAGCCTGGAGGTCCGAAGAAGAGGATTCCCCTTGGCCATCCTAGCGGAAAGAGATCTGGCCTTTTTACAGGGAAAACGATGGCATCTTCTATAGCCTTCTTGCATTGTTTTAGGTCTGCGATGTCCTCCCATCTAACGTTGGGCTTTTCGTTCAGGATGAGTTGATCAAACTTTCCTAGACCAGGGCTTCCGCCTTCTCCAAGCCTATTAGCCCTCTCATAGGTTCCATTATAGGTAATATATCTCTGGAGTTCCTGGATCCTCCTTTGATAACAGTGAAGGCGGTCCATATAGATTTGGCTATGGGGGGAAGAGGGGTAAAGGGAACAGAGCTTTAGGAGTATCTCAACTGCCCTTTGATATTTGGCGACGGCCATTCCGGCGGAGCCTTGGCGATCTAGCTGAATGGCTTCATTAGCGTTTTTAGCCGCCAGCTGTTCCAGGTACTCGGCGGCCATCCTCCATCATCACTCCGCTTTGATCTTCTTCTAGGGCTGTTCGAGGCGTTAGGGCTTACATCTATTCTACTAGGGAATCACGATCCTCCCCTTCTCCTTCAAAATCGATAGGGCTTTCCTGACATCGCCCTCGGATACCTTCAACTCTGAGGCGCACTTCGTTGTGCTGATCCTTCCGTCGTGTTTGACTATGTAATCGTAAACCTGATCCTCCAAGGATAAGGGATCCAAGCTTAAGGATGCCCTAAGGCTTACGGATCCTAGGGACACCCCTTCGGGTAGCGGCCCTTCTGGCAAGGGAAGCGAAGGTATCTCTGGGAAGCGCTCCTTTATCTTCTGCTCCGCTATGGCTGAAGCCTCCTCAAGAACCTTCCTAGCCTCAGCACTTGTGGCTTCGAGGATGCTTTGGGTTGCTCCGACTTCACCAGTCTCTATGAGTGTATTGCCTAGGAGGGAGTTAACCTGATCCAGTTCCATGGCAACCTCAGGTATGACTCCAGCTAGGCGGCTCCTCGTTTCCTTGAGGATGCTCATAACGGGAGCGATTTGGGCTATGACGTCTCCGAACTCTTGGACTGTCTCAAGCCTAAGGATGACCCTCTCCAAGGCGAGTTGGGCACTCATCACAAGTTTTGCCATCTTCCTAAGCTCAGCGCACTCGTTGGCATACATGACTGCGTGGTTCTTATCCCCAGAAAGCTTCGCCCCAATGCAGCGTTCGAAGATCTCCCTATCCCTCTGCTGAAGCCTTGCGATGGTTTGCTCAAGCCTTCCCCTTTGAGATTGAAGGCGAAAACATGCAGTTACAATCGCTTCCTTCAAGGATCGCCTTGGGATCCGAAGCTTCTCCGTGAGCTTTGAAAGCTTTCCCTTGGACTCATCATCCCATTTTATTTTTGTCAAGGAACCCCCTCCTAGAAGCCCAGAAGCCTTTAACCTTCGATTTGGACAACTATGGGCTTCTGGGGCTTGACCTCACTAGACTCCGATGCTGATGGCGATGGAGACTTGCCGGGTTGGGAATCTGGCACCGTTACAGGGCTCTGGGGCGCAGGAGGCTTGGCCTCCTGTAAGGGCTTTGGTGCAGGAGGAGGCGGAGTCGCTTTCAGATCTAGCTGCATAAGCTCCGTTATAGTGGCTTCGATGTCCTCCTTCTCCGAGGATGTCCTGTTCAGTCCAGACTGTATTGCGGCGCACATATCCTTGTAGGTACCTTCATCGAGCTCACCCGTAGAATGTTGCATCTTAAGGCTAGCCAGGAAGACTTGGAGCTCCTTGATCTGGGAGTTGAGCCTGTTGACGCGTTCCTTCAATCCATCGACAAGGATCCTTCTTCGATCCTTTAATTGGTTTAATGAGGATTCATGGTATTTCTTGAAGTCTTCATATATGTCCCTTGGGATTTCTCCTATGCGGAGGAGTTCATCGAGGGCATATAGCCTCTTAAGGGCTAGGGTCATGGCCTTCTCTATGTTTTGGGCATCAATTTTCCACTGGTAGACATAGCTTACGGAGTCGCCCTTGATGAGGATCAGGGAACTCGGACAACTGAAGAACTCTCCGCTTCCGAGCTCCACCTCTATCTGCGTTACTTCATTTTTCACATCAGCGTTTAGCCCTACAATCCTTCCTAGGTTCCTGCCATAGATGTCGAAGACGGGCTTTCCAAGGTACTTCTTTCCTAACTCCATGCTTAAGGTCATTTTAACCTACCCTACTTTTTCATAGCCTCTCCAACTTTCTCGGTAGGCTCCATGACGGCTGGTATCTCTGGGAAGCGCTCCCTCATCTTCTGCTCCGCTATGGCTGAAGCCTCCTCAAGGATCCTCTGGGCCTCGCCTGTTGCCTCAATTTCCCATCCCGTGCCAGTCGTCTCTCCGAACTCGATGACTATCTTGCCCAAGTCTTCTCCTATCCTTCCAAGCTCGTAGGAAACCTCTGGTATGACGCCCGATAGCTGGCTCTGGAGGGATCGAACGACGCCAGCTACAGGGGCCATGGCAACCACGACATCTCCAAACTCTTGGACACTTTCAAGCCTGAGGATTACCTGTTCTAGGGCGAGGGCTGCCCTGAGGATGATCTTCTGCATCTTCCTAACCTCGGCACATTCGTTGGCATACATGGCTGCTCTAGAAGAGTCCCTTGAAGCCTGGGCTGCTACGCACTTTTCAAAGAGGTTTCTGTCGTGTTGTTGCATACGCATGGCGGCTCCCTCTAGCCTATTCTGCTGAACCTTCAGGCGATACAAAGAGTGGGCAATGCGCTCCTTCAAAGGTGCTTGCTTTCTTATCAAGCCTGTAGCCCTTTCCCAGCCTTTCACGGTATTGGGACGCATAATATCATTTCACCCCTTTTTGGATTTGCACCAACAAATCCTTACTGGACACAAGGAACCCATCAGCCATTTAAGGCTGATGAAAGCAAGATTGTTAAAAACACCATGCCTTATCGCTATGAATTTATCATCCCAGAAAGGGCTCTCCATGGAATAGAGGCGGAAAGAACCTATCTAGGTATTACGGCGCGCTACAGGTATGTGCTAAAAGGATAAGGGCAAAAACTTTTTTTCTTTAAATAGATCTTGGAAATTTCCAAAGCATATTGGGTATCGAGTAATGCGGTAGCTTTTAAAGCCTTGGCCAAGGCTCCTTGAGGCTTAAGTAGCGATGGATTTCCTTTGCAACCCTTCTCCCGGCTCCTATGGCTTCTACAACGGTCGCATCGCCAGTGGTTATATCCCCTCCTGCAAAGACCCCTGGCTTCGATGTCCTCCCTTGGGTATCCACAAGGATAGTTCCATCTTCCCGCGTCTTAAGGCCCTCTGTGGTCCTTGGAATAAGGGGGTTGGGAGCCTGTCCTATGGCTATGATAACCGTGTCCGCATCGATAAGGAATTCTGAGCCGGGCTTGGCTATTGGTCTGCGCCTACCTGAGGCATCAGGCTCCCCAAGCTCCATACGAAGGCATTCGACTTTCCTAACCCATCCTTTCTCATCCCCTAGGAACCTCTTGGGATTTGTCAAAAAAAGGAATTCGACCCCTTCAGCTTTCGCCCTTTCAACCTCCTCACCCCTCGCAGGCATTTCCTTCTCCGATCTTCTGTAGACTACAATCGATTTTTCGACCCCGAGTCTTAAAGCCGTCCTAGCGCAGTCCATGGCGACATTACCCCCTCCTATCGTAACGACAACCCTTCCTACCTTTATTGGAGTATCGTAATCGGGAAATCGATAGGCTTTCATGAGGTTGACCCTTGTTAGGAATTCATTGGCTGAGTAAACGCCGTTAAGGCTCTCGCCTGATATGCCGAGCCATTGGGGGAGCCCAGCCCCTGTGGCTATGAAGACTGCATTAAAATCCGCTAATAGCTCATCGAGGGTAAGGGTTTTTCCAATGACGATATCTGTGAGGATGTTGACTCCAAGCCTCCTTATGTATTCGACTTCCGCCTCAACGATGACCTTGGGAAGCCTGAACTCAGGTATGCCATAAAGAAGGACGCCTCCGGGCGCATGAAGGGCCTCAAATATTGTAACCTCATAGCCAATCTTTGCAAGCTCAGCAGCCGCCGTAAGCCCGGCTGGTCCTGATCCCACGATCGCTACCTTCTTCCCATTTCTTGGTGGAAGTTCTGGAATCTGAAGGCCCCTTTGGTGCTCCAAGTCTGCCACAAAGCGTTCTAGCCTTCCAATGGAGACGGGCTCCCAACGCCTACCTAGCGTACAGAAGGCTTCACACTGCTTTTCCCAAGGACATACCCTACCACATACGGCCGGTAGGCTGTTTCGATCTTTTATGATGCGTATTGCTTCTTCGAAATCCCCCTTCTTTATAGCCTTGATAAAACTAGGGATATCTATCTCCACAGGGCAGCCATCGATGCATATCTTCGAGGTGGGCGATCTTTTACATTCAAGGCATCTTTGGGCCTCTTTAATGGCATCCTCGGCTTTGAAGCCTAAGGCAACCTCCCCAAAGTCCCGAATCCTTTCCTTAGGATCGCGCTCGGGAAAGGGCATCCTTTTTTCAAGGCCTCTATTCGATGCCATTCTTCATCGACCCTTGCCTCAAACAAGATCTTTTTTCAGAGCCAGGGCTTCCTCCTCAAGGAATCGCCTATTTCTAGCCAAGAGATTCTCGAAATCGACCTCATGGGCATCAAAGTCTGGACCATCAACGCAGGTAAACATCATCCTTCCACCTACGATCACCCGGCAACAGCCACACATACCGGTTCCATCGATCATAATGGGATTGAGGCTTGCGATCGTTTTTATGCCGTAGGGCCTCGTTACCTCCGCAACTGCCTTCATCATCAAAACAGGGCCAACCGAATAAACCATGTCCGTTCGAAGGCTTTGAAGCAAATTCTTCAAAACATCCGTTACGAAGCCCTTCGTTCCCTTGGATCCATCATCCGTGGCTACGTAAAGCTCATCGCTTACAGATCGAAGTTCTTCCTCAAAGAAAAGGAGTTCCTTGCTCCTCGCCCCTATGATCGTTACGACCCTGTTTCTCGAAGCCTTTAGAGCCCTAGCGATAGGGTAAATGGCTCCGATTCCAACACCACCAGCTACGCAGATCGTTGTGCCATAAAGTCTCTTCTCGATGGGTTTTCCTAGGGGTCCTACAAGGTTTAGGATCTTTTCACCAGCCTTCAGCCTTCCAAGCTTCTTAGTAGACCTTCCAATTTCTTGGAAAACGATTGCAATGCTTCCCCGATGCCTAGACCAGTCTACGATCGTAAGGGGAATACGCTCGCCTTTATCGTCAACCCTTATAATGACGAACTCTCCGGCCTCAGCCTTCCTAGCCACAAGGGGTGCTGAGACTTCAAAAAGCTTGATGCCCGGGCAAAGGCTTCTAGTCGAAAGGATCTCGTGCATAGAGGCAAAGAAAAACTTCCAAATTTATTAATCTTTCAAGGTCCATACTTTCAGACCCTTCGAAAAAGATCAAGTTTTTCTAAGAGCCTCCGTGCAGTCCTAGTCATGGAAAGCTTCGAAAGCTCCTCAGGCAAGAACCAGCCCGCCTCTAGGACTTCGGAAGATGGACGAATGATGGGCATGGACTCCTTGGAAAGGGGTTTTGCCAGAAAGTCGACAAGGACATAGTGGAACTTCACGGCTCCTGATTCGTCCCGAATGATATTGTCGATAACATCGATAAGCTCTCCTATTTCCACTAAAACACCCGTTTCCTCCTCAACCTCTCTCTTTGCCGCCTCCCTAACTGTTTCGCCCAGCTCAACTAGCCCCCCAGGTATGGACCAGAGTCCCTTTCCAGGCTCATTCGCCCTTCGGATGAGGAGGACCCTATCGCCATACTGGACAACGGCGCCTACGCCGACGAAAGGATGCTTGGGATATAGCCTCCTTAGATCATTGGATGCACCTTCCCCCATGAATCTTTCCTCCAATTTCTTTTTTATTGAAAGATGCTATTACGTTGCATCTTAAGACTTTCTCGATTTTCCTTTAAAATTGAAGACTTATAGCGATATGATAACGGGAAGCTCTATAAGAAAGCCGGCTTATGAGGCCGCAGGGAGAGGAAATGAAGGCGAAGCGTATAGTTGTGCTGGGATTTGGAAATCCTTTGGCATCTGACGATGGATTGGGGCCAGAGGTTCTGAAGCAAATTCGAAGGATCAAACTTCCAAAGAATGTTAAGGTTTACGATGCGGATCCCTTAAGAACGAATCTACCATCGATTCTTAAGGGAGCGGAGAAGGTCATCGTAATAGATGCCTTGAAGACTGGTGATCAGAAGGCATCTTTGTTGAAGTTTAGGCTTAACGAACTAGAGACCCTTTCGAAGCTTCCAACGCCTTTATCGGTCCATAGCCTTCATTCCATCGATCTCCTCCTTCTTTGCAAGAAGATAATGGGTGAGGAATTTCCTAAGGAAGTCATTATCCTTGGCGCCGAGGTTGAGAATTTGGAGGGATTTCATGCTTCCTTGAGCGAAAAGGTCAGAAGGACCATCCCAGGTCTCATAAAGATGGTCTTTGATGAGCTATCGATAGGAAACCTTCCTGATTAAAGAGCCTTTACAGAAAGGGCTTCAAGCTCTGAGGCGATGGATCTTCTTCCTGGCAAACGGTCGATGTCTATGGGGGGTTGACCTCCACCTCCCACACAGCCTTCAGGGCAAACAAAAAGGGCTAAGCTTTCCATGGAATATCTTCCCCCTTGGATTTTCTCAAGCTCTTCCCTTATCGAAGGGATTCCTTGGACTATCCTGACCCTTCCAGAAATTCCTAATCCTTCCGAAAGGACTTTGTAGCCTCCTTCCTCGAGTTCCTTGAACTCCATGCGGCTTCTGATTAATCGGATAATTTCCCTTGTCGTTACGATAGGTATCCTAGCATCTAGCTTCTTTGAAGTACATGGAGCTATCCAGATGGCGCCTTGATCATCAACTCTAATTTTCGGAACTTCTGTCATCATTCCTAAGAGTTCGGGGTACGATATCTCGACGAACTTCTTAGCCGCCTCGCTGCAGGGAATTAGCATGGCTGGACTCCCTTCTTTTTGAATAGAAGCTCCGTGCCTCAGGACCATTTCTTTCCAACTAACGAGGATTATATCATCGAAGCCTAGGAGCCTTAGGGCTGAAGCAAGCCTTCCCATTTGGACTCCATCGAGCCCAAAAGCCTCCCCTATTGCTGCCGCGGCTTCAACCTCAACGAAGGCCTTCAAAAGCTTTCCTTCATTTTCTTCGCTTCCTCTCCCCCCTCCTTTCCCCTTTCCCTTCTTCTCCAACTTGGACTTTAGAAGTTCCTCGACATGCCTAGAATCGTCCCTAGCTATTATGGCTGCAGCAGGACAGTAGACCGTACAAAGGCCACAGGATATGCAGCTGGATTCATCGAAGTTTAGCTTGAAGGGAGTCGAAACCATCGTATTAAAACCCCTATTCACCATTCCTATGGCTGAAACCACCCTTGAGCATATCTCAACACATCGCCCGCAAAGGATGCATTTGTCCTGTAGAAGCGATATGACGCTTCCAGGAAGCTCCATCTGGGAAGCCTTAAGGAAGGGAAAGCGCTTTTCCCCCTGCCTTATCTCTAAGCCATCAAGGATTCCCTTTAGAAGGCTGAAGAGTTCCTCCTTATCTACGGGACAGCCATGGAGGTAATAGTCAATCTTTACGAAGAGGTCCAAGGGACCCAAGTTATCGATAGGAGGATTCTTGAGCCTTACGTTTCCGTAAATGCTTCGGATATCTTCATCGCTAGCATTCCGCTTCAGTCCGGGAAGACCACCGAGGGTGGCGCATGAACCTAAGGCTACGAGGACCTTCGATTTCTCCCTTATCTCTTTAATTTTCTTTAGATCTTCTTCAGAGGCTACAATTCCCTCAACTAGGGCGATATCGTAGGGACCATCATCCTTTAACCCAAGGAGGGTTGATTGGACGAGCTTAGCCCTTTTTAAGAGATCAAGCGCCCTTCCATCGAGGTTTAGGAACTCTAGCTCATCCCCTCCGCAATCCCCAAGCTGGAAAAAGGCAATTTTTTTCTTTTCCATTTCCATTTCTTGAGACTCATCCAAGGGAATTCGCCTCTTTACCTTCTTCTGAAAGAATTACCTGTATGGCATGGGTTGCACAGCTTATACAGGGATCGTAAGTCCTGATGAGCTTCTCCAACTCCAACTTAAGGTCCTCATGAGCCTTCCCTTCCCCCGAAAGCTGCGATACTAGAACCTTTACGCTATCCTCTATATGTCCCGAATTCATAGCGGTGGGGGTTATGATGTTTGCATAATCGATCCTTCCGCCCTCGCCGATCTCATACTCGTGAATTAGGAGGCCCCTAGTAGCCTCCGTCGATCCGACACCCTCGCCTTTAGTTCTAGTAGGCGTGATGATCATATTATCGATATATCGCCTATCAAGAAGCTCTTCTAATATGGAAAGGCTCCTGTCATAGTAATGGAGAAGTTCTATGGCCTTTGCAAGAAGGTTTTCGAAGGGGCTGTCTAACCGTGGCCTAAGGTTCAGGTTTAGGGAGCCTATCGCTTTTTTTACCCTTTCCCCTAGGAAGCTTCCGTTTATGTTAAACCTTGCCCTAGAGCCTACGTAGAAACAAGAGCCTCCTACCTTATACCTCTTAGTCGAAGCGTATGGAACGACAGACTCTTCCAAGAAATTCCTGTATTCTTCAGATCGAAAGACCCTTCCATCGCTTACTTGGACGAAGTCTCCATTATAGGCGTAATCGCCATCACCCTTTATACACATATGCGTCTGGTTGAAGCCCTTTGCCCTTGGAAACTCTAGGCTAGTAGCCAATTCAAGGGCTTTTAAGAAGTCCCCCTCAGCCTCTTTAAGGGCTTTCGTGAGTCCTATAAGCCTCCCCCTCGACGGATAGGAGGTGAATCCTCCCACAACCATGGCTATAGTATGGATGGCCCTTCCGGCTATGGCTTCAACGATAAGATTCCCAAGGCTTTTTAGTCTGAATCCCCTAGCGATTTCTTCAGGACACTTCGAAGCCATTTCCAAGGTATTCCGAAAGCCAAGGTAATCAGGAAGGGCTAGGAAGAAGAAATGGAGGGCTGTACTCTGAAGGTTCGATCCACATATCGCCAATTCCCTAAGCATCTCCGTCTGCCTCGAATTCTCGATGCCGAGGGCTTTTTCTATCGCCCTTAGGGCTGCAATCCTATGGTTTACATTGCAAGTCCCGCAGATCCTCGAAGTGATCTCAGGGACCTCTTCATAACGCCTTCCGACGAGGAAGGCTTCGAAAAACCTAGCATCCTCTGGAATCTCGAAGCGCGCTTCCTTGACAATCCCGTCGTCAAGTTCAACAAAAAGTCTCGTATGACCCACAATCCTTTCCATAGGAGAAATTTCAAGAACCTTCAAGGCATTCTCCTCCCTTCCCTTTTCCAGCCCATCCCATACCCTTCTTCCTTTCTCTTCCATCCTCTTCCTTCTCCACTTCTCCTGTTCTCCCCTTCTGTTTTCGTTCTTATCGCCTCCCCTCTTCGCCTATCTTTCGATCGTTACCCTTTCCCTGGGAAGATTAGCTTCAGCCTCGATTCGTTCCTTAGCCTTTCGGAATCTCTCGGAAGTCAAAGAATACTTCCCGAGCCTCCTAAGGACCTCCCGCCAATCGATACCATACTTACGAAGGGTTGAAAGCCCAAACTCTATGTCGAGGAGGGGGCCCCTACAACCCTCGCACGTATAACCGGATGCAGTACAGATGGCTCTGCAGCCCCCGAGGGTTATGGGCCCAAGGCAGAGTTCTCCCTTCTCCAGAAGACAGTCCTTACCTACGAATCGACATTCATTGCAGACGGAAAAGCCTTGAAGCCAATATTCGGCAGCCAGTTCCAGAAGCTTACAATCCCCACCCTTTAAGGAGCAGCTCTGGCAGTCTTGTTTATGGGTTGCCAAAATCATCTCTAGGATCATCCTTCTGGCTTCCCTAACCCTTCTGGAGTCCGTACTAACGACCATGTTCTCCGCTACGGGATAGGCACAGGCTGGAACAAGCCTAGGAAGACCTTTCACCTCGACGGAGCATATGCGGCAAACGGCGCCAGAGTATATTCCCTTCAAGTAGCAAAGGGTTGGAACCTTGGCTCCAGCCTTTTCTGCAGCCTCAAGGATAGTGGAGCCCTCTACCACTTCGACCTGGGAGCCGTCTATTACAACCTTTACCATTATTTAACCTCCCATAAGGACTAGCCCTTTCTGATGGCTCCGAAGGAGCATAGGGTGAAGCATAGCCCGCATCGAAGGCATTTTGAAGCATCGATAGCGTACTTTCTAGTCCCCCCAATTTGTTGAATGGCTGAGGAAGGACAGGACCTGTAGCAAAGCCCGCAACCTTTACAGGCTTCCTGATCTATGGAAAAGTTTAATAGCTTTGTACAGACGCCAGCTGGACATCGCTTCTCCTTTACATGGGCCTCATACTCGTCTCTGAAGTAGTTCAGGGTTGTGAGGACGGGATTTGGGGCACCCTGCCCAAGGGCGCATAGGGACGTATCCCGAATGGTATTGCTTAACTCTACGAGCCTATCGAGATCCTCTTCCCTCCCTTCGCCTGAAGTTATCCTGGTCAAAATGTCCAGCATAAGCCTAAGGCCGATTCGACATGGGGAGCACTTGCCACAAGATTCCGCCGTTGTGAAGGTTAGAAAGTACCTTGCTACATCGACGGCACAGGCTTCCTCATCCATAGCTACGAGCCCTCCGCTTCCCATGATGGAACCTGCACTTTGGAGGGTCTCATAATCCAAAGGTAGATCGAGGAACTTCTCAGAAAGGCAACCGCCAGAGGGTCCCCCTGTCTGGATGGCTTTAAACCTTTTTCCTCCTTGAATCCCTCCCCCGATCTCAAAGATGAGCTTTCTAATCGGAGTCCCCAAGGGAACTTCTACGGCTCCAGTCCTCACAACTTTTCCAGTAAGGCAGAAGACTTTTGTTCCTTTACTCCTTTCAGATCCAACCTTTGCGAATTCGGAGGCTCCATCTTGGATGATTCGGACGACGTGGGCTAGGGTTTCGACGTTGTTTATCGTTGTTGGCTTCCCGAAAAGTCCCTTGGTAGCAGGAAAGGGAGGACGAACCCTAGGCATGGCCCTTCCACCCTCGATGGTCGATATCATGGCTGTCTCTTCACCACAAACGAAGGCTCCTGCACTTAGGATAACCGTAACATCGAAGCTGAAGCCTGACTTTAGAATGTTCTTGCCAAGCAATCCGAATTTCTTGGCTTGCTCGACGGCTTTTCTAAACCTTTCAGCCATGAGGGGCTTCTCCGCTCTAACGAAGATGTAGCCCTCACTAGCCCCTATGGCATAGGCTGCTATGATCATACCCTCTAGGATGCTATGGGGATCCCCCTCAGCAAGCATGCGATTCATGAAGGCTCCGGGATCCCCCTCATCCGCGTTACAGACCATATATTTCTTATCCCCTATCGCTTGTCTGCATATCATCCACTTTAGATGCGTCGGAAAGCCAGCTCCACCTCTCCCCCTAAGCCCAGAAGCCTTCATTTCCTCGATAACCTGCTCTGGCGACATCTTACGAAGCGCCTTCGTTAAGCCCAGATAGCCTCCGTAGGCGATGTAGCTCTCTATAGAACTTGGATCGACGAGACCGCATTTCTTCGTAACGATCCTTATGCTTCCTTTGTTGAAGGGAAGCTCTTCGAAAAGAGGGATAGCCTCCTCTCCCTTGGTTACACCCGTTTTGAACCTTAGGGCGAAGGCTCCTGATACATCCCTTTCGAAAAAATAATCCCTTAGGATCTTTGGAACGGATTCTGGCTTCATGTTGGCGTACAAAGCGTTTGGATAGCCTTTTTCAGAAAGCTCAAGGAGGGGTTCCGCATAGCACATACCCATACAGCCCGTTTGGATAATGCTTGACCTTAAGCCAAGTTTGGCAACCTCCTCAACTATCGCTTTATAGACCTCTCGTGCCCCCGAAGCTTGCCCGCATGTTCCCATTCCCAGTGAGATCTTCCTGTTACCTTCTCCATAAAGGAGAAGATCGATCGCCTTTCTCCTTTCCTCTGCGCATCGATCGGATTGATGGCACCAAGGCATAGGGCCCCTAGTTCGGCATAGGATGAAATCAGCACAAGGCGTATCGATACTGTGAGTACACTTATCGCAGCATTTATCCATAAGGTTGAAGGCTTACTCCCCTCCCACCTGTTCTTCATCCCTTACCTTCTTTCCCTTCCACATCCTCCGATTTCTTTCCTTCCCTTCTTAGGGCGTTTAGGATTCTGATGATATCCGATACGGTTACCCTTCCATAGATGGCATCATCTATCCTCATAATGGGGGCTAGGCTACAGGCTCCCATGCAACGCACCTTAAGGAGGGTAAATTCTCCATCATCCGTCGTGTCCTCATCATCCCTAAGCCTTAGGAAATTCCTTAGGGCCTCATAGTTCTGGTTCGCTCCCCTCAAGTGGCAAGCCGTTCCCATACATATTAAAATCATGTGCCTCCCCCTTTGGTTCAATCTGAACTGGTGGAAGAAGGTGGCGACGCCGTAGACTTGGGATAGGGGGATTCGAAGCATCTCGGCTACGGCTTTCATGCCTTTCATAGGAAGGTATCCAAGACTTCCCTGAAGTTCCTGTAGGATGGCAATGAGGTTTTCCCTTCTGGATCCATATCTCTTTAGCGCATCCTCTACAACCTTAAGGACATAATCCTCTTTTTCATCCGTCTTGAGGAGGGATTTTGCCAAGCTTTTTCACCGGGCTCTAGGTGCGTTTAGGATTCGAGTTTTCCTTCAGCCCGTTAGAATGGGCCATTTCTCTAAAACCTCATCCACAAGCTTCTGCCAGTTCCTTAGAACCATCTGATAAAGCTTTGTGTTCTGTATGACTATGGCGGCATGGGCTGCGAACATGGTGAGGAGGGAAAGCTCTTCCTCAGTGAACTCATGGGGAAGGCTCGTGTATACCCTTATCGTGCCGATCATTTTATCCTTGAAGGGAAGTGGAACGCAGAGGACGGAGGCTATTCCTTCCTTTCTCGCCTCTTCTCTATACTGAACTCTCGGATCGCTGGCAAAGTCAGGTATGGCTATGGGCTTACCTTGTAAGGCTTCTTTATCGATGAGACTCTTCTCGATCGTTACTGGACCTTTCTTCAAGTATTCGTCGCTGAGCCCGTAGGCGGCTGCTAGGTTAAGGAGCCCCGTTTTTTCGTCGTAAAGCCTTATGGAGCATGCCTTCACCCCCAAAACCTCGACGGCACTTTTAGCGATCACATTCAGGACATCGGGTGTTCCAAAGCTCGATGCTATGGCTTTTACGACGTTGAGAAGGGTGTTAAGATCGTTGCAACGCTTCTGAAGGCTCTGGTTTAGCCTTGCGTTCTCTATGGTAGCTGCAGAGATGTCGGCGAGGGCTATGAGAAACTCCAATTCGGCAGGGCTGAAGTTCCTAGGAACGGAAGTATAGGCCTTCAAAATTCCTATGGCTTTATCCCTAACCATTAGAGGGACTATGACCATCGATGCTATTCCCTCCTTCTCTAAGGCATCTCGGTAAGGAATCCTAGGTTCTTTGAAGGCTTCTCGAAGGGTTATGGGCTTACCTTGTAAGGCTTCCTGATCAAATGGGCTTTTCTCTAGAAAAATTGAGACCTTTTTAAGAAAATCGTCGCTGAGCCCGTAGGCGGCTGCAAGCTCCAAGCTTTTTTCCTTAGGATCTAGAAGGTGTATGGATGAAGCCTTTATGTTCATGGCTTCCGTAACTTCCCTAACGACAAGGTTTAGGATGGCGGGAATATTCATAGCGGAGGCGCAAGCCTTTGTAACCTCATACAGGGTAGGCCAGTACTTTCGCAGAGAACTTCTCCTGAATATCAATTTATTCGCCTCTTTCCGAAGCCGAAGACGAAGGCTAGAGAAAGTTAGGAGTGTGGCTATTTGAATTTTTGTAATCTAAAAAACCTAAGGCTAGCCTTAAGAATTTTAAAGACTTAAATCGCTTCAGATAACAGGATTAAGCCATGTTCAGATTCGAGAAGGAACAAAGAATCTTCGAGATAGCCGGCGTAAAAATTGGAGGACAGCCCGGACAGAACCCCCCAGTCATGATTGGGAGCATTTTCTATACGGGTCATGAAATCGTTAAGGATGAGCGTCTAGGAATCTTCGATAGAAAGGAGGCTGAAAACCTTTTGGCTAAGGAGGCAGAGGCTTCGGATGCCACTGGGCTTCCTAGGATTGTGGATGTTGTCGGGAGCTATCCGGAGGCGCTGATTAAGTTCGTGGACTTCGTAGCAGAAGTTTCCGATACACCTTTCCTCCTAGATGGCGTAACATGGGATGTTCGGGTAAAGGCTTTGAAACATGTAGCGGAAGTTGGGCTCTTGGAAAGGGCCATCTATAACTCTATCGCCCCTAACGCGGGAAGCGAGGAACTAAAGGCTATTAAGGAATCTGGGATTAAGGCTGCCGTGCTTCAGGCCTTGGATATGAGGGATCCTACTTTCCGGGGAAGGCTCAATACCCTGAGGGACCAAGCCGGAAGAAGGGGGCTTCTGAGCCTAGCCTCTGAGGCTGGTATCGAAAAGTTTCTTATAGACACGACGGTTCTCGATACTCCAGATATTGGCATAGCATGCCAAGCCGTTTATGGAGTGAAGGATGAGTTCGGGCTTCCTGCGGGATGCGGTCCCGCCAACGCCATGTCTATGTGGAAAAAGCTAAAGAAATTTGAGCCTGAGGTTCTGAGGATATGCGATGCTGTATCACAAGCTTTTCCCATAGCCCTTTGTGCCGACTTCGTAATGTATGGGCCCATAAAGGCGGCTCCTCGCGTCTATCCAGCCTGCGGAATGGTGGCCGCCTATATCGCCTATGCAGCAAGGTTCCAAGGCATAAGGCCTTCATCGGGGCATCCTTTAACAAAGCTCATGCGATGAATTTCGTTTCTATGGAAAAGTTAGGCGAAGGAAAGCATTTTTCCTTTCTTTCTTTGTAATCGAGGTTACTTCTATATTCCTAAAGCCTTATACTCAAGGCCTATCCTTAAGGAAGGATTCTATAGGCATAGAATAAGCTTCCTCTTTCCAAGGAGCCATCGCTCCGTATGGAGATGGATCCATTCGATAGGTTCGGAAAGGCTTTCGAAACCTTCCATATAGGAATGGCTAAGACGGTAATCGTGGATGAAATTAAAGAACCGTAAACCTTGGAGGCCTTTCGGGAAGCCTTGATATGGATTGGACGGCATTAGAGCCTCGACCCCGGAAGCTTTTAGCCATACAGCTTAGCTGGACTAGGAGAAGATCCATCTTACTCAAAGGCATACATATAAGATGCTTAAAGAAAATTATTGCATAAGGATCATCGTAGCTAATGGAGCCCCTAGTACGGCGTGGCTTCGGGGCTCGGGCTAAGGCTTATCCACTTCACGACAAAATAAAAGCCTCCTGAAGCCTCCAGAAAACTGATCAAGGAAGTAAAGCGCAGGCTTAAGGACTTTGATCTGTATGTTCCTTGTAGGCATGGAAGGCCCTTCACGCATGTGAAGGGCCCCCTAGAAGCCTATGATGGAGGGGCTTCTACAACTGGGTTCGATACCATAGAATATAAGCCTGGAGGCTTCCCCATGGGGCTATCGAGGACCGGAGCCCTTAGGCATATTGAAGCTCATAGATGGTGATGCCATGGGCTTAAGGTGAAGGTATGAAAAGCGTTTAGGCTTCGTCTTCCAGGCTTCTATGGGTTGGCAAGGCTTGGTGCCGTGCTATGCTGTAATGTAATTACCCTAAGAGGTCGGTAAAGTGAATGAGCCTTACCAAACCAAGCCATCCTTGACTTGAGCGGCCGCCCTACTGTCCTTCCAGGACGGATGGATGACTGCCGTGTGGGGTGGGAGCCAACCTAGGGGATGCGAAGCTAAGCTAGGCTATGATAAGCGTAGGGATGGACGTACATACATAGACAAGCATAGCATAGCGTAGCTTCCATTCCAAGCATGCCTTAAGGATGATGGGGGGCGGAATCCTGGGCGAGCTATCTCATCCCTTCCAAAAGACAGACTAGGAATCGAGAGGCTCTTGGAAGCCTCTATA
>JAWCLV010000001.1:0-74729 GCA_038850515.1 Bathyarchaeia archaeon | reverse complement strand
AAGAAATGGAGTGAACACGCACTTAGATCTTATCTTTTAATCTTTCGCCATGGACGAATGCTTCCATGGAATAGTCTACGGATTCTTGGAAGCGCTGTAGCTGGATAAGGTTTTTTACCTAGAAGGCTAAGATTCAAATCGAATGCCTAGGCTTAAGCCCCTCCCCGTAGAACTCCTTCCCATCTTTGCTAGGCCAAGGCTACCTTGGTGGATGAAGTTCCCCGTAAAGGAGATGCTGAAGCTCATCGAACTCCGTAGCTCCAATCCCTCCTATGAAGGGATCCTTAGACAAGCCCTAGGACGCTTCGCGGAGGTTACAAAATCCCTTTTTTCAAGGGATGTAGCCGATCTCCTATGGCTAGATTATGGGCTTCGTACCCTTTATACCCTCAGCCCTTATGGAGTGAAGGTCCTAGAAGGTAGGCTCAACGCCATCTACAGTGACTGTTTCGAGTTTAACCTAACATCCAACCATCTTAAGAGAATTGAGGTAAGACCTGTGAAGGAGTTAATGCCAAAGATCGAAGAGGTGGAGTCCGTATCCGTAGGGGCTATGCAATTAAGCAAGGAGATAGGAAATGAGTTAGGTATCGAGGTCCGATATGTAGGCAGGTCTCTCCAATAAACAGGGAAACTAAGTTGTAAAAATCTAATAATCCCAGAATCCTATCGATCCTAAGCCTTTCTCCCGTCCCTTTCCTAGCCTTTGAAGCCTTTCTTCTCATTTCATTTTGTTTCTTCCCAACTTTCCTTCCATCTTTCTAAGCGATCGACGGCCTTCATCTATGGGGTAGTTCCAACCCATCGTCTATTTCGAAGGCTACGTCTTTCATGCCATTCAGGACGCGAATGATATCCTTCTCCACTTCCTCGATTGTCTTACCAAGGCTCCTCATCCTAAGCCTATATCGATTCCTTTCCCTTATCACGAGTCCAGCCTTAATCAGGCGGTTTAAATGATGCACGACAGTTCCTCTAGTCGTCCCAATTCTTCCAGCAACCTCATCGCTGGAAAGGCTTATCCCTTCCTTGGAAGATTCGAGGAGTATTCGAAAAATCTTCGCGCAGGTCTTTTCCTTATCCTTCGGTTCCAAGAAGCCAAAGCATCGGCAGATCCACTCAATATCCATGTCCAAATCCTTTTTTAGGGGCGGTGCGATGTACTGTATTACATAGTGGGTTCTTGGAGCTTCCGTTTCGCCTTCTGTGGCTTTTCCCATGAACCCTCACTTTGACAATTAAAATCATTAAACGTAAAGTTTATATGCTTTTCGTTGAGGTTAAATCAACGCAAAAAATTTGGAAAAGGTGGGCACCATGAGCGCAGAAGTCATCCCCGCGATAACCGAAAGCGGCCAACCGATTCTAATACTGAAGGAAGGGACGACTCGAAGTAGGGGTAGGGAAGCCCAGAGGAACAATATAACCGCAGCTAGCATAATTGCTGAAACCGTGAAGACTTCCCTAGGTCCCAGGGGCATGGATAAGATGCTCGTCGACAGCCTAGGAGATGTCACTATCACGAACGATGGTGCCACGATCCTAAAGGAAATGGACGTCCAGCATCCGGCCGCCAAGATGATGGTCGAGATCGCTAAGGCCCAAGACACGGAAGTCGGAGATGGTACCACATCCGTCGTCGTTTTGACGGGAGAATTGCTCACAAAGGCCCAAGAACTCATCGACCTGAAGGTTCATCCAAGCCTCATCGTAGAGGGTTACAAGAGGGCTGCGGAGCAGGCCTTAGAGTACTTAAGACAGATTGCCATCAAGGTCCAGCCTGAGGATAAGGAGACCCTCAAGAAGATAGCCATGACTGCTATGGGAACGAAGTCCGTAGCCGAGAACAAGGAGTTTTTGGCATCCATAGCTGTCGATGCGATTCTACAAGTTGCCCAAAGGGTCGATGGCGAATACAGGGTTGACTTAGACGATGTAAAGGTTGAGAAGAAGGCCGGAGAGTCCATAATGGACACGAAGCTCATAAAAGGCATTGCTTTAGATAAGGAAGTTGTCCATCCGGGCATGCCCAAGCTCGTTAGAAATGCCAAGATCGCCCTTCTTAACTGTCCCATGGAAATCGAGAAGACGGAATTCGATGCAAAGATCAACATCGAAACGCCAGAGCAGATAAAGGCTTTCTTGGACGAGGAAACCCGAATGCTCAAGCAAATGGTCGAGAAGGTGAAGGCTGCAGGAGCCAACGTGGTCTTCTGCCAGAAGGGCATCGACGATGCAGCCCAGCACTTCATGGCGAAGGAGGGCATCCTGGCCGTAAGAAGGGTCAAGGAATCGGATATGCAGAAGCTTGCCAAGGCTACAGGTGCCAAGATCGCCACAAACCTCGATGAACTGAGGCCTGAGGACCTAGGCTATGCTGAGCTTGTCGAGGAGCGCAAGCTGGGGGAGGACAAGTGGACCTTCATCGAAGGATGCAAGAACCCCCGATCTGTTACGATCCTAGTCCGGGGAGGTGCCGATAAGGTCGTCGAGGAAGCCGAGAGGTCCCTCCACGATGCCCTCTGCGTCATTAAGGATGTCGTTCAGAGGCCCGCCATCTTGGCTGGAGGCGGAGCCCCAGAGGCCGAAGTTGGGCTTAGGATCAAGCGGTGGGCTGATCAGCTAACTGGAAGGGAGCAGCTTGCAGTCCTTAAGTTCGCCGAGGCCCTCGAATCCATTCCATCAGCCTTGGCTGAGAACGCAGGCTTGGATCCGATAGATATCATCGTAGCCCTAAGGGCGGCCCATGAGAAGGGCGAGACCTGGTCGGGAGTCGATGTCTTCAACGGAAAGATTTCTGATATGAGCAAACTGGAAGTCCTTGAGCCCTTGATCGTCAAGGAGCAGGTGATCAAGTCGGCCACGGAGGCGGCCACGACGATCCTAAGGATTGACGATGTCATTGCTGCAGGGAAACCCAAGGAGGAAGCTAAGCCTCCAAAGCCCAAGGAAGAGGAGGAATCGAAGCCTTCAGGGCTTGAAGATTGATTAAGGAGATAAACTAGAATTGATTGGGAGGTGAAGGAATCTATGGCAGCCGCAACCGCAGCCACAGCCAGACCCTTGTTGATCCTCAAGGAAGGGAGTACGCGAAGCAGAGGAACGGAAGCCCAAATGCAGAATATCGCAGCCGCCAAGATCATAGCCGAGGTTGTGAGGTCGACCCTAGGTCCCAGGGGCATGGATAAGATGCTCGTGGATACCATAGGGGACATCACCATCACTAACGATGGCGCTACGATTCTCGATGAGATCGAAGTGCAGCATCCAGCCGCTAAGCTTCTGGTCAACACGGCGAAGACCCAGGATAAGGAGGTTGGCGATGGTACGACATCGGTCGTCATCCTAACTGGCGAACTCCTGAAGAAGGCCGAAGCCATGCTGAACAAGGACATCCATCCAACCATCATCACGAGCGGCTATAGGAAGGCCCTCGAAAAAGTCTTGGAAGCCTTGGATAAAATAGCCGTTCCCGTGGATGTGGAGGACGAAAAGACCCTAATGGATATTGCCATGACGGCTATGCGAAGCAAGGGTGTCGAATACTATAGGGAATACTTGGCGAAATTGGCTGTTGAAGCCATCAAGAGAGTTACTGAGATAAGGGATGGAAAGAGGGTTGCAGATGTGGACGATGTACAGATAATGAAGAAGCCTGGAAAGAGTGTAGGCGAAACGGAGTTAATAAAGGGCTTGATAATCGATAAGGAAGTTGTCCATCCGGGCATGCCCAAGAGGGTCGAGAATGCCAAGATCGCCCTCCTCGATGCCGCCATGGAAGTCGAAAAGACTGAATTCAGCGCAGAGATCCGCATTAGGGATCCAACCCAGATGAGGGCCTTCATGGACGAGGAGACTAGAATCCTCAAGCAAATGGTCGAGAAGGTGAAGGCTGCAGGAGCCAATGTGGTCTTCTGCCAGAAGGGCATCGACGACATGGCCCAGTTCTTCATGGCGAAGGAGGGCATCCTGGCCGTAAGAAGGGTCAAGAAGTCCGATATGGAGAAGCTTGCCAAGGCTACGGGTGGAAAGGTCGTTACGAACATCGATGATCTGAAGCCCTCGGACCTTGGTGAGGCTGGCTTGGTAGAGGAAAGAAGGATAGGTGAAGATAAGATGGTCTTCGTCGAAGGCTGTAAGGAGCCAAAGGCCGTAGCGATTCTCATCCGAGGGGGTCTTGAAAGGGCTGTTGACGAGGCAGAGCGATCCCTCCACGATGCCCTCTGCGTCGTAGCGGATGTGGTGAAGGATGGAAGAATCGTTTATGGAGGCGGCGCCGTCGAGGCTGAGCTTGCCAAGGAGCTTAAGAAGTACGCGGCCCAGCTAGGGGGAAGGGAGCAGATAGCCGTCGAAGCCTTCGCTGAGGCTCTGGAAGCCATTCCATCAGCCTTGGCTGAGAACGCAGGCTTGGATCCTTTGGATATCATCGTAGCCCTAAGGGCGGCCCACGAAAAGCCTGATGGCGTAAGCATGGGCGTAAACGTCTTCACGGGAAAAATCGAGGACATGAAGGAACTTAAGGTCCTTGAGCCAGCCATAGTCAAGAAGGCTGCCGTATCTTCGGCCGTCGAGGCTGCGATAATGATCCTTAGAGTGGACGATGTAGTCGTAGCAGCCAAGCCTCCGCCACCAAAGCCAGGCGAGAAGCCACCACCAGAGTACTAATAAAATAAATCCTATTCATAATTTTTCAAATATTTTCTTTTCACATTTTATTTTTTATTTTTAAAATTCTTCGTTAATTAGAAGAATGTTTCTCTTAATTTTATTCTTATTAATTTGCTATCCAATCTAAATGGGTAAAATGGCTATATAAGTCACTAAGGTACATTCTGGCTTTAAGAAATCTTTAAAAGCCTTCATGGAATCATGAAGCGAAGTGATTAAAATTGAGTGTCTATGAAAAGCTTGGAGTCAGGAAGGTCATCAACGCAGCCGGAACCTTGACGATGCTCGGTGGATCCCTTATGCCACCAGAAGTTCTTGAAGCCATGAACGAGGCTGCCAAGGCCTTCGTCCTCATGGATGAACTCCACGAGAAAGCCGGTAAGGTTATTGCGGAGATTACTGGAGCAGAGGCCGGCTATGTTACGGCGGGAGCCGCGGCAGGTCTCGTCCTGGCTACGGCTGCCTGCATCGCAGGAAAGGATCCTGAGAAGATCCGGAGACTTCCCTTCACCGAAGGAATGAAGAATGAGGTCATCATACCGAAGATTCATAGAAACCCCTACGACCAGGCATTTTCCCAGGCTGGAGCCAGGCTCATCGAAATTGGAACCTCAGAGGGCTTTTCGCCTTCAGATTTGGAGGCCGCTATAACGGAAAGGACAGCTGCCATTGCCTTCATCTTCTTTACTTCTAGAAAGTTCTGCGATATGGAAACCCTCAAAGAAGTTGTAAAGGTCGCCAAAAAGCACGGAATACCCGTCATAGTGGACGCAGCAGCGGAGCTCCCTCCCTTGGAGAACCTTCGAGACATAATAGCCGCAGGAGCCGACATCGTAGCCTTTAGCGGTGGTAAGGCTATCCAAGGACCGAACGATTCGGGCTTCATATGTGGGCGGAAGGAGTTAATAGAGGCCTGTGCCCTCCAAGGATGCCCCCATCATGCGATTGGAAGGCCCATGAAGATAGGAAAGGAACAGATTGTCGGGCTTGTAGTAGCCTTACAAAGATATGTATCGAAGGACCATAAGGCGGACAGGGATAGATGGGAGGCTGTCGTAAGATTCTTCTTGGAAGAGTTTTCCAACGTCCCGCATGTGAAGGTAAGACGTCTTTTCCCAGATCCTTCGAAGGGGGAATACTCGGCTCAATGCTGGCCTAGGGCTCAGATCATCATCGATGAGGAAAGCCTTGGAATGAAGGTTTCCGAGATTACGAATATTCTTAGATCAGGCAATCCGGCCATATGGACAGAGGCCCGAGGGAACTCCATAGTCATCAACCCCCACTGCCTCGTAGATGGCGAGGAAAAGATCATAGCCAAAAGGCTTAAGGAAATCTTCGAGAGCGCTATTATGCGAAATCGAGCTAGATCCTAGGATCTAGATTAGAAAAGGTTTAAGCTAAAAAAGAAATAGAAAATATCAAGCCTTTCTTCTTTTCTCTTTCTCTTTATTATTATTTCCCTTTTCTCCGCTTTTCTTATTAGCCTTATTTAGCCATCAAGGCCGTCACAGAGCCAAGGCGGTCAAAGGTCACCTTAAACACATCCCCAGGGTGGGGCTCGATACCTCCTACCAGGGTTCCCGTCATCACTATATCTCCCGCCCTCAGCTTCTCACCGAATTCCGCCAGCTTGTTCGCCAGCCAAGCCACTACGTTGGCTGGATTTCCCAAGGCGGCCGCCCCAGCCGCCGTCGCTACGAGGCTTCCGTTGACTTCTAGGACCATACCAACAAGCCTTAGGTCTATACCCTCTACAGGCGTGAGCTTTCCCCCTAAGACGAAGCGCCCAGCGGCGCCATTGTCGGCTATGCTATCCCTTAGGTCGAAGGCGCCCTTGCGCTCTATCCACGCACTCGTTATCTCTATCGCAGGAAGTACTCCTGCTGTTGCCCTTAGCGCCATGGCAGCATTTATACCAGGTCCCTGAAGGTCCTCTTCCATCAGAAAGGCTATTTCCGCACCATCAAAGCTTGGGTTGCCTAGGGAGGATAGATCTATGGCTTCCCCCTCTGGAACGACCATCTTGTCGGTTATGAAGCCAAAATCGGGCTCATTTGTGCCGAACCTTGCTTGCATAACCTTCGAGGTCAAACCTGCCTTCCTCCCCACAACCCTCTCCCCAGCCTTTACCTTCCGTTCCATGAGACGCATTTGAATCCTGTAGGCATCGTTTATCGTAAAATCGGGAAACCTGGCAGATATGGAGGGGGCCCTTGTCCTCGTGGCCTCTGCCCTAAGGATTTCCTCTACTATCCTATCGATCGTCTTCTCATCTAAGGGCATGGTAACGCACCTTCGAATGTATGTTCTCGTTCTAATCTAATCTAATCTAATCTTTCCCCTTCTTCCCTTTTTAAGCTTGAAATCTTCCGTCGATGCCATTTGGCATCGACGGATTCGAGCAAGGTTTGTTCCCAAATTCCTCTATGATCAATTCGAGTTGCTTTCTTCATATGCGGCTTTCATCCCAATGAAACGCGTTTTTAGAAGTATGGCTTGGAAAGACCTTGGAATACCAAATAATGTTATTGCCGAGCCTTCAATCCCAGTTTTTCGTCTATGACAAAGTTCTTTCCATGCCAAGGATATGTATCGTATGGTTTCGGAGGGAAAATGCTTTAAGGATTCTCCCTTTACTTTATTTTAGATTATGTCTTGGTGAGGGCTATCCTTGGAAAAGGGGATAGGCGTTGCGGTTGTAGGCTATGGCTTCATGGGCTCGACCCATATGGTTGCTTGGAAAATGGTTGAGGGTAGCAGAATCCTAGCCGTCGTTGGAAGAAATGTGGAGATGGCAAGACGATCTGCGGAACGATACGGAGCAAGGGCCTATGGAAGCCTTAAGGATGCCCTTAAGAATGAAGCCATAGAGATCGTCGATATCTGCACACCAACCCATACTCATAGGGAGCTGGCTGTCGAGGCCCTCGAAGCGGGTAAGCATGTCTTGGTCGAGAAGCCCATGGCTATAAGCCTCAAGGATGCGGATGAGATGATAAGGGCAGCCAGGAAGGCTGGCTTGAAGCTCCAGGTTTGCTATGTCATGCGCTATTCGCGACCAGCCATGATAGTGAAGGAACTCTTGGATCGGGGAACGATCGGTAGGATTAGAGCCATCGTAGGGACGAATAGGCTGAGACATTTTCAAGGCGGCTGGTTCGTGAAGCCCGAGCTTTCTGGTGGAGGAGCCATTATGGATCACACGGTTCATCTTGCAGATCTTATGCGTTGGTACACGGGAAGTGAGGTCGAAACGGTCTACACGGAGATAGGAACGAACATCGATAGAAGCCTTAGGGTCGAGGATTGTTTCCTAACGCTTCTTGATTTCAGGAATGGCGTCATGGCTTCCATAGATGGAAGCTGGTCTAGGCCAGAGAGCTTCTACACATGGGGGGATGTAACCCTCGAGGTTCTCGGAACCGATGGAACGATTCTCCTCGATGCCTTTAGGCAAGTAGCCTACCTCTGCCTTGCGGGGGAGCCTAAGAACCCCTATCAATGGCACCAGTGGGGTTGCGATGTAGACAAGGAGATGGTAAAGGACTTCCTAAGCTGCATAAGGGAGGATCGTGAGCCGAGGGCTACAGGCTTCGATGGGAGGCAGGGAACGGAGATCACTCTGGCATCCTACGAATCTGCTAAAACTGGAAGGCCTATAAGGCTACCCCTCACATAGAATAGCTTTTTACTCTAATTTCTGTACCTTCCCAATTCTTCCAGAAGCTCCGTTACTTTTCTTACTCGATATATCTCCCCATCTGGAGGAACCTGATCCGCCACACCAAGAATGAACTTATGCCCTTCCATATGATTATCGATTATCCGCTTCACCATATCGTATAGAAGCCTTTCTGAGTACTGGCGGCTGAAGTAAACGCCTGGAAGGCCTCCCCATAGGATTATGTTCGAACCAGCAAGTTCCCTCAGCCTTTCTAAGGCTACATCGCCTACCGGTGCTGGCGTGACGGATTGGACGCAGTCGACTCCTGTAGCTTCGAATAGGGGAAGGACCCCCCTAAGTGCTCCATCCACATGGACGAAAATCTTTTTCTTGGCCGAATGAAGCTGGGCGACCCTTCGCCTGTAGTAGGGCATATGATACTTTCTAAAGATCGAGGGTGTGATGACCTCGCTCGTGATATTCTCTCCGAGGTATACGCCTGGCGCCGGAGAATCACGGATCGCTTCGTAGATCGGATCGTCTGCTTCCGACATAACTTGAATTGTCTCCTCAAGCTCTTCTGGCTCCCGCATCATAAGCCTTATCGTATTCATGACTCCCGCCCAAACTACAACGAGACTTTGGAAGGGGGTCCTCGGTGGAAGGGAACTTACGAAGCCTAAGCCCTTCCAATCCCTCATCTGATCGTACTGAACCCCATAATCAGGCTCAAAGTCCTGGTTCCGATAGACATATCTAAGGGCCTTAAGGTCCTTTCCTGTGGAAACAGGGTACTTGATGTAAGCCGTGCTTACGGAGCATGGGAGAAACTTTCTGACGGCTATAAGGCTCCCTAGGGGCGTTTCGTAGCCTTCCTCATAGAGAATCGTCCCATCCCTGAATTCCTCACTCGAATACAGCCTTTTTATACCATAATGCTTGATCCTTCCAGGAAGGGTACAAAGCTCTTCATGGGCCCCGCATCCCAGCTCTCTATAAAGCCTAATCCTTCCGTTAACCCCGCTATATTTGGTGGGAAGACAACGCCTATACTCCATAGCTCTATACCAATAGGTTAGGTCCGCAAACCATGGCATAAGATCTGGTTTCGTTCCCTCGAAGACTGAGAGAATTCGTTCCTCAAGGTCCATGGGAAAATCGCCTTCATATAGGAATCGTAGCGAGTCTTCCAATTGAATCTAAGGAACCTCCTCTTCACTTTTAATTGAAGAATTCATCTGAAAAACCTTAGTAAGACGACCGGGCATGAAATCTAGGAAGTTCGATGTAGCCTTTTATACATTATGGCTATTCTCTTGAAGGCCTTCATCCATGCGAGGCGAAGAACCTTTCGATGGCACTCCTTATGTGCCTGTAGTTCCTTATATCGAGCCTTTACGGCCTTCCACGCTTAGGCTTAAGCCTATTCCTAGGTTGAACGACTATGTTCGCCTTTACGCCTCTTGCGCTTAATGTAAGCCCTACAGGCGAAGCAATCGGCTTTGGCGATCGCTTCGGAAACCTTCATTCCGTCTTTCTCCACAGGCTTGAAAGCTTGCTCTGGGCAGATCTCTACGCAGGTGCCACAACCCGTGCACATATCGAGGTCGACGATGATTTTATCCATTAAAACCTTCTAGGAACTCAGGATTATGGTTTTTTATGGATCAAGGGCCCCGTTCGAGGCCTCTTTGAGATGGGATAAAAGATGATAGGTAGAGGCGAATTGACCGCTAGCCGCTCTTCGGTTCATGCGGCCTCCTCTTCTTTGGCTAGACCATCTGTTCGATGAGGATTTTTGAAATCGAAGCCCTCAAGTCCTGCGTTACGCCGTCTATCACGGCGAAGACCCTTGGGTCCGTAATAGAATAGAACCTCCTGTTCCTAAAGCCCTTTACTTTGACCAGACCGCATTCTTTCAGGATCTTCAGATGCCGAGAGACAAGGGGTTGTGGTATCTTCAGCTGAGGGACGAGTTCGCAGACGCATTTCTCGCCTTCACGGAGAAGCTCTAGGATCTCAAGTCTCGTGGGGTCCGCGAGGGCCTTGAAGAACCTTGCCCTGAAACGGTTTCGATCTTCCTTCATTCCTACATCAAAATGGTTTATAGAAATATTTAAATATTGCTATGCATTTCGATATCCTTACCGGATGATTAAGGAGGAGTCCCGTATTGGGTGAAAAGAAGCTACCTCGTTTTATCATGTGCTTTTGCACAGGCGAATGCCCAGGCTTTGCTAAGTTGGACCTTTGGAAGCTGATAAACTTCGTCAGGAACGAGCTTGACGTAGAGTACGCCATCGTCCATCCCCAGCTCTGCGTGGACGATGGGGACCGCTTCTGGAGGGACTTACTAAAGGAAGGAGAAAAGGATGCGGTTTACATCGTAGGCGGATGCGATCCTAGGATGCAGAGGAAGATGTTCAAAGATGCCTTCGCGGACAAAGGCTTGGACTTCGACAAGCAGGTGATCTCCTTGGATCTAAGGAATATGGAAACATCCGAAGCGATGAAGAAAGTGTCGGAAGTCGTCGAGAAGCTGGGAAGTGGTGCCAGTGACTGAGCAGGAAAAATATCTCGGAATCCCTCGAAGGGAGATAGCCTGGTATCCAAGGATAGACTACGAGCTCTGTGCAAACTGTGGGCTATGCCTTAAGTTCTGCGAACATAAGGTCTATGGGAAGGATGGGGAGAAAGTCATCGTCGCTCAGCCGTACAACTGTGTGGTCGGTTGCCAATCCTGCGGTCCCAAGTGTCCTAAGGGGGCTATAAAGTTCCCATCGAGGGCTGAGTTGAAGCAGATGCTTAGGAGCCTCAGAGCGAAATATGGCTATGGTTAGGTAATAAAAAGAAAAGAAGATAATAAGGAAAAGATGGGGTCATCGGAAATTTGGTGAGTTTTTATGGGGAAGTGCGCGATCTGTGGCAAGGATGGTGTAAGCCTTCTATACGCGGTCCATAAGGACCTTGGCTATGTAGGAATCTGCCAGGAATGCTGGCGAAGGACCTTCGCCGAGAATCGCCTCTTTTCTAGCTCCGGGGCCTCTGGAGGCTGTTCCTGCAGGTAAATCTCAAGTTTGGAGGAAGGGGATTATCTATGAAGGTAAAGATCCTTGGTCCTGGTTGTTACAGATGCATAATCACGGAGGAAAGGGTGAGACAGGTCTTGGAGGAGCTAAAATTGGATGCCCAGGTCGAGCATGTAACCTCCTTCGTCGAGATATGGAAGTATGGGGTTATGGCAACCCCAGCCGTAGTCATAGACGAAAGGGTCGTTTGCCAAGGCCGCGTTCCAAACTTCAAGGAAATAAGGTCCTGGTTCGAGAAGAAGTGAAACCCAGAATGCATCGAACGCTACGCACGATCCTGATGATCGCCTTCATATCGGCAGTTATAGGCGCCGTAGTCTATTCTAGGATTGTCGCATACTCCTTGGCGCCTACTATGAAGCCCGCCGACTTTCATGGCTTGGCTCCATGGGAGATACCCGTCGCTTACATCATCGACTACCTGAGCCATGGCGTCATATGCCTCCTCTTCGCCTTCGTCGCCGCTGGTTTGATCTACGAGTTCATGCCCAAGGACTTCGTGACGAGACGCATGGCAGGAGGAAAGGCTGGTTACGTCCTTGGAGTCCTCGTGGCGCCCTTCTTCACTGTCTGCTCCTGTACGATGGTTCCGATATTTGCGGGCATCCTCTACTCAGGAAGCGGTATAGGACCTGCTTTGGCATTTCTCCTTATGGCACCAGCAGCGAACATCCTTACAATCGTAATGACGGGAGAGATGCTTTCTTGGGAACTCGCGGGTGTTAGGATCGTCGCAGCCCTCGCCACGGCTATCACTGCCGGCTTCATCGTGTCGAAGACCCCTTGGGGGAGGGAAGTTGAGAAAAGGCTTAGGACGAAACAGAGCCCGACTAGCGCCCAGGACCAGGTTTCCCCCGTGGAAGTCGTCAAGCCTCCCTTGGACACGAGGCTTTGGACAGCCCTCAGCTTCGGGGGCTACCTAGGGAAGCAGATACTACCATGGTTTTTCCTCGGGCTCGTGGCCGTCAGCTACCTTGAGGCCTACCTGCCCGAGGAGCTTGTGGCTACCCACCTTACGGGCGTCGGAGGAGTACTCCTGGCTTCGGTTATAGGCGGACCCCTATACACGCCAACCCTTGTCGAGATCGTCCTAGGAAGGGGGCTTATGGACCTTGGCATGACGAAGCCCGTTATGCTCTCATGGCTTATGGGCCAGCCTTACGATGTCCCGAACATGATAGCGACCTCGAGGATCGTTGGTTGGAAGCCCGTCATTACCTACGCCCTCGTAGCCTGGACCTTCAGCGTTCTTTTCGGACTAGCTTATGGGCTGATAGGCGGAGGACTCTAGCATGGGTTCCGAGGAATTCTGGGTTATTCCAAGGAGGGATTGTTGAATTGAAGTTCGTCCTGATGGATGGGGCTAGGGAGCTTATGGCAAGCTCCGTTAAGACGATGATACCCGATCCGGTCCTATTGATACATAGGGGTGGCTGTACCTGCACAGGAAGGGATTTCGTTGTGGAGTATGCTTCCAAGTCCTCGGTGGAACGGTTTCTGGAAGGGTGGGGCTTCGAGAGGATAGGGGAGGTAGAGGGCATACCGATTTTCATGAGCGCCCGACTGAGGGGTTATCTAGAGCACATCCATGCCCAGGTCTTCATCATAGATGTTGATCGAAGCGATTTCACGAAAGGCTCTAGATTATCTTTAACCTTCAGATAGAGACAGAAGCCCCATTGGCGAGAAAGAATCGTTTTATTAATAGATGTTAAAGCAAAATCGTGGAGGTAACTCATCGTGAAAGTAACATTGACCGAATGGGCGAAGAACTATGTGATGCAGGAAAGAGCCGGTAGAGACGTAGCTATATTCATATTCCAGTCAGAGTGCTTTTGTACAGGAATACATCCAGAGGTAATCCATCGCCCTAAGGCCGATGTAAATCCAGCCTTTTTAAAGGCTTATTTCGAAGAAGTCGGAAAATTTGAAGGTATATCGATTTACTTGGATAAGAGGTTGAAGGATTATTTTGGATCTTCTGATTTGATCATAGATGTTGATGGTGGTTTAAAGCTAAGGTCCGGAGCGGAAAAGTAGAGAAATAAAAAGAAGATGTTTTACTTTCCATCTTCTATTAGAAATTAAGTCTGGAAATCTTAGTAGCCACCTAATAACCTACGGCAAGACCTTGGGCCCTAGGATCCGTTCCCGCGAGGCGAAGGCCTGTCTTTGCGTCCACAAGGATCAGCTGAGCAGCACCTCCTCCCGCCCACTCACCCACGATCCTGATCCTATGCCCCTTTCGCCTGAGTTCCTCGATAACTTCATCTCGGATCGGGCGCTCGATTGTAAGCCTATAAGGCATTTTGGCATCGGAGGGCTGGGTTCCAGGGAAGCTTGACCATCTAGGCGCCGAGACTGCTTCCTGAGGATTCATACCGAAGTCTATGAGATCCGTTATGACCTGAAGGTTCCACTGAACTTGGTTATCCCCTCCAGGCGTTCCTCCTACGGCGTAGAGTTCCCCATCCTTAAGAATCGCGTAGGCGTTAAGGGTGTGCATGGGACGCTTAGAAGGCTCAAGGCGGTTGGGCGAATAGGCTTCGAGGCTAAAAGCGCTTCCCCGGTTATTCAAGAGAATGCCCGTTTCTCCCGCAACGACTCCAGAGCCCCAGGCGGCGAAGATGCTCTGGATGAAGGAAACGGCGTTTCCCTCCCTATCGACCACGACAAAGGAAGTCGTATCCTCTGCCGAGGCTTGGGAGGTCAAAGGAGGGGCTTCGATAGGCTTCAAAGCCGCTTTATTGGGATCTATCTTCCTTCTAAGATCCATAGCCCTTTCCTTCGACAGGATCTGGTTGATCGGAACTTCGACAAAGGCAGGATCGCCCAAATATCCTAGACGATCCGCAAAGGCGATCTTCTTAGCCTCGACCATCAGATGGATCGCTTGGGCGGTGTAGAAGCCCATCTTAGAAAGCTCGAATCCTTCAATGATATTGAGTTCCTCTAGGAGGATGACTCCTTGGGAAGGAGGAGCTGTTTCGAAGATTTCATAGTCTCGATAAGTGGTTCTTAGGGGTTCATAAACCATGGAGCTATGCCTTGCGAAGTCTTCCTTGGAGAATAACCCTCCATTGGCTTCGGAGAAGGCTACCATGGCTTCGGCTATCTCGCCTCGATAGAAGGCATCCCTTCCTTCCTCGGCAATAAGGCGAAGGGACTTTCCCAGGGCTTTTTGGACAAGCCTTTCTCCAGGCTCCAAGGCCCTTCCTCCAGGGAGGAATATGGATGCCGAGGACGGATAGCGGGCGAGCTTTTCGAGGGATGTCTCTAGGGCTCTGCTCAGCCTTCTTGAAACCGGAAAGCCCTCTTCCGCATAGCGGATGGCAGGTTCTAGGAGTTCTTGAAGTTCCATAGTACCGAACTTATCTAGGGCTGTCGTGTAGGCATCCACAGCACCAGGAACCGTTGCGGAGAGGAGCCCCTCTGGGGGCATAAAGCTCAGCCCGAGGTTAAGGAAGTATTCTCTGGTGGCAGCCCTAGGTGCAGCGCCACTTCCATTAATCGCTTTAAGTCTTCCACTACGGGAATCGAAGATTATCATGAAGGCATCCCCTCCAAGGCCGCAGGCCTCGGGCATGACGACCCCAAGAACCGCAGCCGTAGCTATGGCTGCATCGACGGCATTGCCTCCCTGCATAAGGATACGAAGTCCCGTGGCTGAAGCCAGAGGGTTAGCCGTTGCGATCATTCCCTTAAGGCTCATGAGAGGGCCTCCTCGTCTCCAATGGGGCAACCCCATCACCAAACCACCATTAGCAAATTTTCTTTTTTAAACGGCATTCCTTATAAAAGAGACATGCCTATTCCCTTTCCGTTCCATATGATGACATATATTGGATTGTTAGAAATAGAGTAAGATAGATGGGTGATTCCGATGGCTATAGTGAAGGTGGCAGCCCTTCAACCCCTCTTGCCCCATGAGATGGGTGCCTCCGATAGGCTTAAGAAACAGCTGGGGCTTTCTCAACAAGCCCTTAAGGCTGGAGCTGATTATATTTTGTTTCCGGAGTTCTTCCTAGGAATGAGTTATGTTCTTGACCTTAGGAAGGGCTCGGAGGAGATGAGGGTTCTCCAATCCTTTGCTGAAGATGGGAGAGTATGGCTCGGGATAAATACCCTTACGCTGGCCGAGGAGGGGACTAATGCAGTTTACAATTCTGTGATCCTCATAAATCCAAAGGGCGAAATAGCAGCCGAGTATCGAAAGGTACGTCCTTACGCTGCCTGGGAGCCTGTCTCCATAGCCAGTTTGGGCTTTAAGTTCAAGATGGGCGAGGGAATGAAGGTTCATGATACCGGAGGATTAAAAGTGGGCCTCGCCCAATGCATAGATCTCTGGGTATCGGACTTCATGAAGGAATTGAGCCTCAGAGGGGCTGAGCTTGTCTACGTACCCTCGAGGATGCCCCTTCCCCATTTCCTCTCGACCCAGATCTTCGCCAGGGTCAGAGCCATGGAGAACTGCTTCTATGTGGCCGTTGTTGGCGAGGCTGGTAGAACGATGCCTGGAACCTTCATAGCTGGTCCAAGGCTCGGTGGTATGGAGATGGATATAGCTACCATAGGCTGCGATGAGGGCTTCGTGATGAAGACAATCGATTTAGAATGGCTGAGGAGGCAGAGAAGCGAGAGACCGCCCCTATTCAGGATAAGAAACGAAAAGGATAAGGCTGCCATGGCCAGGGCAAATGAAACCGATTGGACGAATCGCTGGTATGAGGGATCGAGCCTAAAGGATTTCATGGATGAACTTCGAAGGCTTGGATTGGCTAGCGAATGAGGGCGCCCATTTCCTTCCTATTTAAGAGCGGAAAGTGATATAAAAAAGAGTAGGATGAGTAGTTTATACGATAAAAATGCCTCAAGAGTTGGGAAATAAAATAGTTTTTGGCGATTGTAGAAGTATGAAAGAGCTTCCAGATGGTTCAGTTCACTTAATGGTGACTTCGCCCCCTTATTTTAATGCGCCTTTCGATTATCCTGATTTATTCAAGGATTATAGCGAATTCCTTGGATTAATGAGGGATGTGGCTAGGGAGCTTTATAGAGTTTTAGCTCAAGGTAGGATAGCCTGTTTTGTTACTCAAGATGTTAGAGTTAAAGGGAAATTGTATCCTGTGCCTGCGGACATCGTTAGGATAATGATGGAGGAAGGCTTCAATTACCGTGATAGAATAATTTGGAGAAAACCAGAAGGCTATATTAGAATAAGTCGAAGAAGTGGGGTGCAAATTCAACGTCCATACCCTATGTATTTCTATCCTGACAATATCTATGAAGAGATTTTAATTCTGCAGAAGGGTAAATATGAATATCCCGAGAAAAACCCAGAATTAGAAAAATCTCAAATTAACATGCAAGAGTTTAATCGAGAAAAATGGTATCTATCTGTTTGGGATATCACAAACGTTCTGCCTTTAAAGGGAAGAATTGAAGGAGGAATTGCAGCATTTCCCGAGGAAATTCCTTATAGGCTGATAAAATTATTTTCCTATGTTGGCGAAACCGTTTTAGACCCATTTATGGGTTCTGGAACTACTTTAAAAGTAGCTCTGGAATTAGGGAGAAGAGCTGTTGGGTATGAAATCGACATAGAGCTTTTGGATGCCGTGAAGAAGAAGCTGGGTATTGATAAGAGAAAATTGTTAGGGCTAGACACACCTTTAGAAATTATCATTAGAGATGATGCGAGACATCTTAGAACATGGTTACAAGAGAAGGTAAGAGGCCAAAGGTCAGTGGCACAAAGATGATGTAAGTTGGCATATTTGCTGAGGTAAAGAGATTAAAATATCAACCGTTTTTATGCAAGAAACTTAGTGCCTTTGACTTTGCTGATATCGATAAGTTGTTACAAAAAGAAATCTCTTCTAATCGGGGTCTGAAGGCCATCGATTGATTTTACTCTATATAAGGCGCGACTACGTATTCTAGCCTTCCCTGGGGTATCTCAAAGCTCAGCTTGATGGGAATGTTCGTTGAGAACTCAATGGTGACTATGTCGGAGCTTGGGGCTGCAGCCTTCACAATCTGGGAAAGGAAGTTGAGGCTGAAGGTTGCCTTGGATGGCTCCTTTACCTGAAGGTCGAGGAGGGCTTCCGAACTCCTATCCAAGTCCACAGAAAAGGTCCCCATGTCTCCTTGGGCTCCCATGGTAAGCTTCTCTTGAGTGGCTTCGAATCTGATGTTATCGCTAATCGTAGCTGCATCTTCTACGGTCTGCAATAGGCATTTTGTCGTAAGCCTGGCCTTTGTGTTGAAGGTTACTTTGAGGGCCGGGATCTCCTCGCCAGCTATATCCAGCGTAGCCATGCTGAAGGTTCGGATATACTTACCTGAAAACTTGAGAAAGAGCTTCGCGGCCGCCTCGTCAAGATAAAGATCCAAAACTTCATCCTCTCCAACCCGGCGGAGGAGCTTAAGCATGTCGTTTATGTTTATACCTAGGCTTAGGGGCTTATCGCAGGCATACTCGTCGAAGGCTTCCTTTCGCCATTCCAAATCTACCATGGCCACATGACTTGGATCCATGGCTCTGACCCTTAAAACCTCAGGATCGACGTTGAAAACGGCCTCGTCCACGAGGGCTGAGATGGCTGTTATTACATTCCTCCAAGCTCTGGCACTCGAAAGCCTGAACCTGAACATAGACTGCGCCTACCCTTCGGAAATCCTACTAAGAGGTCTATAGTTATTAATTAATAGCTAATAAAAACTTGCCATTAGAAGGAGAAGGCAAGCTAAGGCTTTCCTCGCCCTTGCCCTTGCCCTTGTCCTTGACCCATGGCTTTCTCTAGGATGCGCCTCGCTTTTTGATAGTCCTCGTACTTGCCGATATCGATCCATAGGCTCTTGGCATCCATGGTCACACCATAAACCTTCCCATCCTTCGCCAGTATCGGAAGGACCTGCTTTTCAAAGCTGAAGTCATCGGGATTCCCTAAATGGTCAAAGACCTCGGGGCTACAAACCATAAGTCCCGCATTGATGAGCCTGCTAGATGTTTCTGAGGGGGTTGGCTTCTCTATGAACTTCTCTATCCTTCCCTCCTTGGCATTTCCCTCTATCTCGGCAACTCCAAATCTACTCACATCCCCAGGAAATTCCAGCAAAGCCAAGGTAACTATGGCTCCTTGTTTCTCCGCCTTCTTCGTATGGGCTTCAAAGAGGGTCTTCAAATCGAAGTCTGAGATGAGGTCACCATAGGCGAAGAAGAAGGGTTCCTTTATCCAAGGCTTAGCTGCCATGAGAGAAAGGGCTGTTCCGCCTTCACAGATCGTATAGGCTACTTGAATTCCGAACTGGGATCCGTCCTTGAAGAATTCCATAACATCCTCCTTACGATAGCCCGTTATGAGAATGAATTCCCTTACTCCGTACTTCTTGAAGTGCTCTATCACATGCAGAAGGACGGGTTTTCCTGCTAGGGGAATCATGCATTTTTGCCTATCGTCAGTTAGGGGGGCGAGCCTCGTACCCCTTCCTCCGCATAGGATCACTGCCTTATTCAAGATGTTCACGCTCCATACCGCGAAATATTCTAACCCTAGTCCAACCTATCAAGGCTAAAATATCAAAGAATTCCACGATGGCTACAAACATCGACATGAGGGGAAGCCACCACCAGAGCCCTATTGGGAAAAGCCTTGTATAAAAAAGAATGGCAAGGATGCCTTCGAAGAAGACGGCTAGTCCAAGGATTTGGTTCTTTTCCATGGATAGTCACTCTGATTATTCTGTTTCTTCCCATCGATTCCTTTTAAGCTTTGAACTCTTTCGTCCAAAAAGATTATGGGAATCCCTTCCAAGCTTTCTTACATCGATGGGACTTTAAGGCATGCCGAGGGTGCCTATCGCCTATGTTGCATCGTATTCGACGAGCCCTTAGCAACGCAAAAGGAAGGCGACTGAACCAAGCAAGGATTATTCCAGAACCATTCCGAACGAATGGCATGGATTCAGATCGACTCGAAGGAAAAGGGCGGTCAAGAAGCATCCGAGGTTCTTTGGCTACTTAGAACCCATGTTGGAGGGATAAGCCTAAATGGCTTATATCGCCTAAGGCTTGTCGCATGAAGGTAATAAGACTCTCCTAGGAGGCGATGAATCGCCTTACTTCACTTCTAAGCTAAGCATATAAGTATTTTTCAAGTTCCCAAGGGGTCACCCTCATCACATAATCATCCCACTCTTTCCTCTTGAGGGACAAGAACCTCTCAAATACATAATTTCCTAGAGCTGCCTTCACCACATAATCCTCTTCTAAGGCGTCCAAGGCTTCGCTTAGGCATGAAGGGAGCGTTCCTATGCCAAGGCTTCTTCGCTCGGCAGGAGTAAGGTGATAGACATCTTTTTCTAAAGGATCTCCCGGCTCTAGCTTTCTTCTAATTCCATCAAGGCCCGCTTCGAGGATTGCCGAGAAGGCGAGGTAAGGATTGCATAGAGGGTCTGGACATCGGAACTCAACCCTTACGGAACTCTCCTTTCCAGGAAAGTATTCGGGGACTCTGACAAGGGCTGATCGATTTCTTCGGCTCCACGCAATATAGACTGGTGCCTCATAACCAGGCACGAGCCTTTTATAGCTGTTGACAGTCGGAGCAACGATGGCGGAAAGGGCCCTTGCGTGGCTTAATAGCCCTCCGACGAAGTATCTGCCCACCTGAGAGAGACCCCCGTATCCTTTTTCGTCGAAGAAGGCATTACTTCCGTTAGGGTTAAAGAGACTTAGGTGGACATGCATACCACTTCCAGCTCTCCCGAAGCAAGGCTTTGGCATGAAGGTTGCGATGAGGCCATTCCTCTTGGCAACCTCCTTAGCGATGAGCTTATATATCAGAATGTTATCGGATGTCGTGACTGGGTCTCCGAACCTGAAGTTGATCTCATGCTGACCTGAGCCAACCTCGTGGTGGTAGGCTTCGACTATGAACCTTCCAGTTTCGCTCAGGGCCGATGCGAAGGTTCTTCTGAACTCCTCCGTGGAATCCCTTCCTGGAGAGATGTCGAAGTAACGATGGGCTTCTTTTAGGTGGGATTCTTCTGGCTCAAACTCTCCGTTACCGGCGAGCCTACCTGTGTAGAACTCAAGTTCAGCCGAAGTGTTATAGATGAAGCCCTCCCTTTCAGCCCTTAGTTTGGCGAGCTGGCAAAGGTAACGGGGATCGCCCTCAAACCTTTTGTCCCCTGGTCTGTAGATGTTGCAGATCGACATGGCAACATATTCTTCGCTCCTTCGGAATGGAAGGACGAGAATCGTTTCTGGATCTGGCTTCATCACCATATCGCTTTCTTCTATTCCTACGAAGCCAGGTATTGAAGAACCGTCGAAGCCTAGGCCTTCTTCCAAGGCTTCCTGAAAGGCCCTAGCAGGGATAGTTCGTCCCCTGAGGTAACCTAATATATCGGAGAAGAAGAGGGTTACGTACTTTACGCCTTTATCTTCGAAGAAATTTCCTAAAGGCTTTTTGTTCATTTTTCTCACAAAATTCTGAAGAAACGTACAAATATTTATATTTTTCCTTTACATTTTGAAGTAATTTGATGAAAATGGAAAACATTCGTTTAGATGACAAGGACCTTAGGATCTTGAGGGTGCTTACGGGGGATGCGAGGCTTTCCTACAGGGAGATTGCAAGAAAGTTGAGACTCTCTGTAGCTACTGTAAAGGCAAGGATAGAGCGCCTAGAGAAAGAGGGAGTGATAGAGGGCTATACGGCGATCTTAAACGCGTCGAAGCTTGGCTATGATGTGACAGCCATCATTGAGATAGTCGTTTCCAAGGGGAAGCTCATAGATGTCGAGAAGGAGCTCGCTAAGAACCCGAACGTCTATGCTGTCTACGATGTCACGGGAACGAGTGATGCCTTCGCCTTTGTTAGGTTTAAGAATAGGGAGGATCTTAGCAGGTTCGTAAAGTCGATCTTAGGGATGGAGTACGTAGACAGGACTGTAACCCACGTCGTCTTAACGACTGTGAAGGAGGATCCGAGGGTCTACGTTTAGCTAATCCTTATGAATCGGGTGAAAGCCCTTGGGAACTTCGGAGCGCATAAAGCCTAGAACGAATGCCATCCTCATTCTAGACTTTGGTGGACAGTACTGCCACCTAATAGGAAGAAGGGTAAGGGAGCTGGGTGTCTATTCCGAGATCCTTCCCTGCGAAGTGAAAGCTGATGAGATAAACTCTTTGCAAAGAAGGTTTGAAGTTAAAGGCATCGTTCTATCCGGAGGACCCTCTAGTGTCTATGATGAAAAAGCACCAAGATGCGATCCTAGAATATTAAGCCTGGGAATTCCTGTTTTGGGTATATGCTATGGCCATCAGCTCATCGCTCAGCTCTATGGAGGGGATGTGGAACCTGGGATTAAGAAGGAGTATGGCGTAACCTACGCGATAATCGAAAGGCCCGTAGGTGTTCTTAAGGGTTTAGGACCCTTGGAGAAGGTATGGATGAGCCATGGAGATACCGTCTACGGGCTTCCTGAAGGCTTCGAGACCCTAGCCCGAACAGAGAACTGTCCTATAGCGGCCTTCAGGCATACTGAAAAGCCCATCTATGGGCTCCAGTGGCATCCGGAGGTTATCCATACAGAAAAGGGATTGGATATGCTAAGGAACTTTCTCTTCGAAGTCTGCCGTTGCGAAGCAAACTGGACGATGGAGGACTTCATAGATAGGGCGGTCAAAGAGATCAGGGAAAATGTAGGAGGGCGTAGATGCATTATCGCCCTCAGCGGAGGTGTCGACTCTAGCACAGCCGCAGTCTTGGCGGCCAGAGCCATCGGAAGTAACCTTACGGCTGTCTTCGTGGATCATGGCTTCATGAGGGATGGAGAGTCCGAGTTCGTCAAGAAAACCTTCGAAGCCTTGGGTCTGAGGCTAATCGTTCTGGATGAAAGAAGAAGGTTCATGGAGAGGCTTAGGGGCGTAAAGGATCCTGAAGAGAAGAGGAAGATCATAGGGGAGGAGTTCATAAGGGTCTTTGAGGATGTTGCTCGCCGTGAAGGAGCCGAATACTTGGTTCAGGGAACCATATACCCGGACAGGATCGAGTCAGGCTTCAGGAGGCACTCGGAAAAGATCAAGACCCACCATAACGTCGCTGGCCTACCAACGAAGATGGAGTTCAGGGGCATCTTAGAACCCCTGAGGGACCTCTACAAGGACGAGGTGAGAAGAGTCGCTGAAGCCTTAGGGCTGCCTGAAAGGATCGTATGGAGACAACCCTTCCCAGGTCCAGGCTTGGCAGTGAGGGTTATGGGCGAGTTGACCCCTGAAAAGGTAGAGATCGTGAGGAAGGCTGAAAGGATAGTGGAGGAGGAATTCGAGAATTCTGGGATGAGCAAAAGCCTTTGGCAGTACTTTGCTATCCTGACGGATACGAAGTCTACGGGCATAAAGGGAGATTCTAGGGCGTACGGATATTGTATAGCCGTAAGGGCTGTTGAAAGCAGAGAAGCCATGACGGCAAGTTATGCGAAGATTCCATATGAAATCCTCGAAAGGATCTCGACGAGGATAACGAATGAAATCCCCGAGGTAACAAGGGTCGTATACGATATCACTCATAAGCCCCCAGCAACGATCGAATGGGAGTAGCGCCTTTTTCCGAAAGGAAGTATAAGAATGGAGGATTGGGTACTGATCTGATTAGTTACATCGTAGAGTATCCAAGAAACTTCCCAGTAAGAAGAAGAGATACGATATGAACTTATTTGACAAAGCTTCAAGAAATCGCATTTGTCTGCTTATCATGAAACCATATCTGCGATATCGATTGTATAATCTAGGATCCTAGCCAAGGAAGATAGAACGGTGAAGGCATAAAGGAATTCCTGAGGGGGAAGTTCTGCGATCTCCTTTTCTAAGGACTGTAATCTTTCAGATAAGATTTGTCTTCGCTCCCTAACCTTATTGGCCTGTTTAAATTCCTTCGAAAGGAAGGCGTGGATGGCCTCTTCGTGAAGTCTAAAAGTGTCCGAAAGTAGCTCTTCCAAGGATGTTAAAAACGGCTCTGGGGTTGAAGTGAGCCTCGGAGACACTTGCTCAGCTATGCTAACGATCTGGTCAGCGATGGCTTCGATGAAGCTAGCCACGAGCCTATAATCGAGGCAGTCGATGGGAGGGAAGCGCAATTCCTCGCTTAGAGCTGGATGGCGTATGATGGTACGTAGGATTCGGACGAGAAGAAAATAAAGGCGATCGACTTCATCGTCCCGCTTTACGATGGCATCGGCCAAGTGGACATCCTTCTCCGAAAGGCATAGGATAAGGTCCCTATGCATACTTGCTACGAGCAGGTACTCCCTTCTAAGGATCCTTTCCGGAGGGAAGGCCGTGGGCTCGAGGAGACATTGGAGCTTTACAGTCCTCGAATTCTCTTCTACGATCTCCAGGCCGATAAGCCTCCTCGTAACGGCCTTCATGCGCTCAAGGTCTTCCGCCCTTAGGCGATCCTTCGATGCGACGGTGATAAGGTCGAAGCCCAGCATATAGTTGCTTATAATCTCCCTTTCGAGGAGGGGGGAAAATTCCAAGGAGGCCGTTTCTAGGTTTTTCTCGATCCTATAGCCCGGTGTTATGCTTAAGCTGCCATCAGCCCGCTCCAGTATTAGAAGGGTCGAACCCTTCGTCACATTGTTCCTTAGGGTCCAAGGCTTGGGAAGGGATACGAAGAAGGTTCCTGCACTCTCTTGGACCTTCCTGACTTCCAAGGATGGCACCTTTTAGGAATCAAGATATCTCTAATTAATCTTAAAGATTTTAATCCACTTAAAGGAATTATACGGCTTTGGGCTAAAGCTCAAAAAAGATCGGGTTAGACCAAGCGCTTCTGCTCCTTGGGTCTGTGCATTCGATGCGTACGTACTTTTCCGATCCCCTAAGCCTATACTCTGCTTCCGTTAGGGTTCCTCCCTCGACTTCTGCGAACCTCTGCCCTGAATCTGCCGAATCTGTGATGAAGCATATGGCTTCGACAGGAGATGTTCTTATGGAAATCTTGTCGCCATCGAGCCTTAGGTCCTTAATCTCAGGTCCATTGCTTGAGTAGAAAAGCCCCTCCCTTATGGCTTTTAAAATGGCTTCCTCCGTCAACTCTGATGCCCTTACCATTATCCAGCCGCCGCATGTATCGACGGGCCTATTCTTACTGAAATGCCAATGGGCATCGTCTACAGCAAAGCCAAAGACCCGTCTTCCTCGGGCTAGGAGATCGTCCCAGTGGATGAGAGAGTGCCCCCTCCCGATGCTCAGAAAGCAAGTTGTATTGTATATCTCTATTCCGATGTAACCTTCCAAAGAAAGGAGATCACTCGAACAAAGGGAAGACCAGTAAGGATGGCATAAGATTACCTCAGCCCCTTGGCTTCGAGCGATGTTTATAACCCTTTGTGGATTCTCGCCGCTCATAGATAATGCATCAGAAATTCCAAGGATCACGAAGTGATAGTTTGTGCCAAGATCTGTTTTTCCTACGGCTATCTCCTCTCCAGGGATGAGGAGGAAGCCTTCGATTGGCTGTTGATCGCCCTTCCTTCTCGTCAGCTTTCCATGGTCTGTGATGGATAAAAAGGAGTATCCATTCTTTTGGTAGAGATAGATTATTTGCTCAGGCGAAAGTATGCCATCAGATTCGTTCGTGTGGGCATGGAGGTTCCCCTTAAACCATCGGCCTTCCACTTCGAAAGGATTTTTGAAGGTCGCCTTCATGTTTCCATACTGTCCTTCGGGATAGTTGTTTTACTCTCCTTAGTCTTGGTTTTTTTGGCAGTCAAAGCCTAGGATCTATTGGATGCGATTTTGTTTTCGTTCGTTTATCCTTTAGCCTAGGCTAAGGTTTCGATAGCCTATTTATTCAATTATAATCTTCTTTCCCGAAGCGGCAGACTTGAGGATGGCTTCACAGATTACATCCACCTTCCAGCCGTCTTCAAAGGTGGCTGCGTAGGGAGCCACAGGCTTATCGTTAACAACGCAGTCGAGGAAGTGATGAAGTTCGTTGATGAAGGTGTGCTCCCAGCCAATGATGTGTCCATGGGGCCAGTAAATGTTGTCGATGAGGGGATGAAAGCTTTCTGTAACGAGGATTTCATGCCATCCCATGATTTGCTTAACGGGCTCGTCGTTTCTGTAAAAGCGGAGTTCATTCAGGCGTTCAAGGTTGAACTCTATGGAGCCCTTCTCCCCATTAATCTCGAAGTTGTTATAGTTCTTCCGACCCCCTGCGAACCTAGTAGCTTCTAAGGTTCCTGTTGCTCCGTTGGCGAACTCAACAGTAGCCTCGAAGGCATCCTCAACCGTTACGGCTCCCTTCCTTGAGGGATCCTCCGGAAGGGGCCTTTCCTTAACGAAGGTCGTCGTTATGCCCTGAACGGCCTTTACTTCGCCCACTAGGAACCTAGCCAAGTCTATAATGTGGGATCCAAGATCTCCAAGGGGACCAGAGCCCGCGATATCCTTCCTCAGACGCCAGACGAGGGGGAAGGATGGGTCCATGATCCATTCCTGAAGATAGCGGGCCCTGAAGTGATATATGCGCCCGAGAAAGCCTTCCTCTATAAGCTTCTTTGCCAAACGAATGGCGGGGACAAAACGATAATTGTAGGCACACATGTTTTTTACGCCAGCCCTCCTTACCGCTTCGAGCATACGTTTGGACTCTTCGGCTGTTGGTGCTAGGGGTTTCTCGCTGATGACATGCTTCCCTGCTTCGGCTGCCGCTATGCAAGGTTCGGCATGAACATTGTTCGGCGCTGCATTGTCAAATATCTGAATTCTTTCATCCTTCAACATCGCCCTCCAATCCGTATAGTAACCTTCGTATCCGAAGCGCCTAGCCGCCTCTAGCAAGGCTTCCTTTGTGCGACCGCATATGGCTATTAGCCTTGGTATTGCTGGAGGAGGCCAGTAGAAGATTTGTATGTCTCGCCAGGCATGGCTGTGGGCTTTACCCATGAAGGCGTAGCCGATTGCGCGTCCCTATTTTTCTTTTTATTTTATTTTTAAGGGATCTGTACGCCGACTCCCACTTCTGGGATCTTCTCCACAGCCTTCCTAACTTCTCCCATGGTTACGAAGCCAACCCTTTCCTCACCCATAGGGTTTCACCCAGTTCTAAAAATTAGGGAAGTTGGATTTAATACATTTCATTTTGATTTTCATTTCAGCCGAGCCTTTGCCTAGTTAGATCATAAGATGACGGAAGGATTCTTCGATAGATTTAAGTAATTTCTGAAGAAAAGAAATTTGGAGGAAAGATTATGAAAATCGGACTTTTCACCGTTCTTTACAACGATCAGCCCCTCGACCAGGTTTTAGACCATCTATCAAAACTAGGCTACCAAGCTGTTGAGATCGCCACTTGGAAGGGAAGTACCCATATTGACTTGGATGCCATCCTTAAGGGTGGAGCCTCGGCATATAGGAGGAATATCGAAGGGCGAGGATTCATCATATCATCTTTAAGCACACATTTGGATGGGCAGCTCGTCCTCGGACCCTTGGATGAAAGTACGGATGATTGGTTTAAGGGATCTCCCGATGAGAAGGTTAGGTACGGAACCGAAAGGGTTAAGAAAGCCATAGAAGCGGCGACGGCCCTCGAGGTTCCTGTGATCAATTCCTTCACAGGCTGTCCTAATTGGGGGAAGTGGTATATCTTCCCACCGGCGAATGAGAGGATCTGGGAGGGTTATTGGAGCCTCTATAGGGAGCGATGGCTTCCAATCCTCGATTATGCTAAGGATCATGATATCAAAATTGCCTTTGAAACTCACCCACAGGAAATGAATTACAACCTAGAGACAGCCAAGCGTCTCATCGAGGTAAGTGAAAACCATCCATCAGTGGGCTTTAACTACGATCCTAGTCACTTCCTTTGGCAGCAAATGGATCCGACGGCCTTCATATATGAGCTTGGTAAGCGCATATTCCATATGCATGCAAAGGATGTAGAATGTTTGCCCTACTCGACCTCTAGGACCGGAGCCCTAGTTACGGGCTCATGGAGCCGTGGGGCTAGAGCCGTACGTTTCCGTACAGTCGGGTGGGGGCAGGTTCCTTGGAAGCCCGTAATCACAGCCCTTTTAGAAGTAGGTTATAACTATGTGGCATCCGTAGAGCATGAGGACCCTACTATGAGCAGAGCTTCTGGGGTCGCCCAAGCCATACAGTTCCTGAAACCCTTACTTCAAGTTGAGCCCCCAGAAGTCAAGCCTTGGTGGTAGGGAAGAAAATCCAGCATTCCTTACCTTCTTTTTTCTTTCCTTCTTCTAATTTCGCTTTTCCATGTTTATACCACAAAATGGCTGTAGTATAAATCTGAGCAAGAATAGCTTGGCTAAATAACTATCGATCTTCAATATCGATCTAGATTTTCCCGATAATCCTTCCTTTCTCCCTATCCCAATCGAGAACTAGATCCTTAACCAAGGTAAGGGTCGTTTCCGTAATATGCTCAGGAAGACCTGGGGATTTCGGTTTGGAAAGGAGGGATAGGGTGTAGAAATCGGTTTGGGGCTTCTTTCTGGCTATAATCTCATTAACAGTGGTATATTGGTTTCGACCTTCGATGATGATGTAGTTAAAGAGGAATCGCTTAACCCTCGTCCCGTCAGCCAACACCTGCTCATCTAGGGAGAATTCCTCCACTCTATCGTAGAGACCTGTCATAAGCTCCCTTAGTCTATCCGTTAAGTAGGAAGAGAAGAAGGGTTCCTCCCTTTCGTGAACCCTTATCGGAAGCCCGAATTCTCGGCCCAAATAGACCTTGAAGATCTCCTTATCCCTCTTCAGGCGTTCCTCTTGGGTGACCTTCATCTTCCTCACCATAGATGGGGTCGCCAACATGGCAGCCTTTATGGCTGGGCGTATGGCTGATACGACGGCTACGAGAAGGGCTATCGCAATCGAAACGACGCCCCAGTACCACTCCAGCTTCTCCCTGACTGCTATCTGGCTTTCTGGCGAGAGGAAGGACATAAGACGGTACATACCTAAACCAAGGAAGTAGCCTAAGCCGCCGCCTACAAGGCCCATGACTATGGATTCTGCCATAAAAACCGTCGCTATATGGCCGGGGTTCAGTCCAACCATGGAAAGGATGCTAACTTCCTTAGCCCTTTCGTGGAGAAGGTTCATCATAACAAGGCTTACATTAAGCACAACGAGGACAAAGGGTATGAGAAACTGCTCTAAGCCTTCCACTTTAAAGACGGATCCTATGTAATACTTTGTCGCCATTCCGTTTCTAAAGACCCAGGCCGTATAGCCTTTATGAACCATGGCTTGGGCAAATTCGGAAAGAGTCTCCTCGGATGTAGAAGATAGCTTGACAAAGATCCTTGAGATCCCTATTCCGGACTTTTCCTCTTCATATATTTTTAGCGCAGCCTTTGGTGTGAAGAGCAAGGTCTCCGTTTGGTTTGTTTTCACGATATCTGAACCTTTGAGTTTTGAAGGGGGAAGGCTATTCCCATCAAGGTCAAGGCTTTCGAAGAAGCCATCTTCCAAGAAAGCCCTTAAGGTAAAGTTTTTGACAACGCTCATATCGGATCTATAGACCTCTATGGTCCCCCCTATCCGTACACCCAAGGCATCAGCCAGCTTCCTACTCATAACGACGCCCTCTTCGTCGTCATCCCTAAGCTCGCCTCCTACGATGAACCGACCAACCCCCGTTAGACCTTCCTCGAGACTTGGGGCTATTCCCAGGACTCCATAAATGGGTAAAGGCTGAGCCGCACTTTTGGATGCCTTCACAAAAAGCACGGGATCGGGGGATGGGATATTCTCCACCTTAGGTACTAAGGAAAGGGCTCCATAATCGAAAAGGGAGGCATTCTCCAAGGAATTGAATAATTGGGAACGTAGGTGTGGACGGGTCTCGTTACTCGGAATCTTCATAATAAGGACCCCTGCAGCCGAGGTGTTGACGGGTTTTGGCGTCTCCTTCACAAGACCGTAGATCCAAGAAAGGGAAGTAAGGGCTGTAAAGCCAGTTATGAGGATCATGATGGCAATGATGGCAAGGGAGCTTCTAAGCTTTCGGCGCTTAACGTTTCTTTTACCGATGGAAAAGATTGTTGAAAGGACGCTAGTAAGGGGTGCCCTTCCTTCTACAATGGGCTCCCTGTAAACCTTAGGGAAGAGGAAGAAGGCTAAGAGACTGGCAATAATGGCAAGGATGACGATGCTGAAGAAAAAGATTCCACCCTGAATGGAAACGGTCCAGAATCCCTTGATCCCAATAACGACTTCGGTGTTGAAGATTACCTTCACCCCAGGGTATACGAAGTAAAGTCCCACTATCATAAGAGGATAGATTATCATCGAGGTGGCTATCTTTCTTCGATTATTCTCGAAAAGGAAAGAAGCCAAGATGACTGCAAAGACGGCGAAGAAAGGTGGAAAGAAAACTGAGTGAGATTGGGAGATGACGTACATATCACCCGTGTTTGGATCCACACGCCTTTCCAGAAGTTTCAGATCATTATAGGACTTCTCGAGGAGAAGGAAGCGAGTCTGTCGCAGAGTATCCTCATCTGGATTTGGATTGACAGGGGGAAGGTTCGCTTGGGCTCTTGAGAGGGTCATTCCTATCTTTCGAAGATCGTCCCTTTCCCCTCCCACAAAGAAGCCTACGCGCTCTGCCTCCGTGATTTTCCCCTCAATTTCCTTCACTAAACCTAAAAGAACCTCTAGGTTGAAGGTAGCAGAATAAACGCTAATGTCCATCGTGGCACGTTCTCCTTTTCTAAGGGTGAAGGCTCCTTCCTCAGATCCTATGAGGAAGGAAACTGTTTGGAAGCGATTTGTCCTGTCGTTGAAGAACTCAGCCTTCACGAGAATGTAGGTAGGTTTATCGGCCGGTATCACAACCGTTTGCCTATTTATTAGGGATTGAGGGATAAAGCGGACATCACAGCCTATTCCATAGCGATATGGGGGATTCCCGAAGACAGGGATGGAGTTTTCGAAAATGTACGACCCTCCTGTGGTAGCATCGATGACTTCTAAGGTATACCATCGCGGGACTTGGGAGCTTAGGACATACCAGAGGCTCCCCTTTACTGTTATCGAAGCGCCTGGGAAAAGTTGAAAGGAAACCTCCCTAGAGGTCGTTATCCTAGCATAGGGATCGTATAGGTTTGTAGGATATACGGCTGGAACATAATCTATCGTTCCATTATTGTCGAAATGCAAAGCATATACAATGTATTGATGGGTTCCGTAATAATCGATATGAGGGACCTCAAGGGAGTAGTATCCTTTGGCGTCTGTCGAGCAAAGACGGTATTGTAGTGTTGTCCAGTCGAGGATAACAAGGGTTGCATTCGGTATAGGTATTCCCCTATAGTCCTTTACGAAGCCGTAGATGTTTAGGGTTGTTCCTTGAAAGGCATACGATGGTGATGCGAATACCGAAAACATAAATGCCAAGAGTATGATGAGGGGCGGTAATTTTAGCTTAGCTTTGTACACTCGTAAGACCCTCTGGCAAAGAGCTCTATAATGAAAAAATTCATGGGATATAAAAATTTCCTTTTCATTTCTTGTGATCTGTGATGTCACATATTTTGTGATCCTGAGCTTCCCTTAAGGGAAATCGGTTTAGCTAAATATTTTACTTTCTCGATGAGTTCCTTATAGATCATTTGAAGCCGTTTAGCCTCTTCCGAGGAAAAACCTCGTGCTAGGGCTTCTCTATATGTTTCTATATAGGCTTTTATCCCCTTCCCTAAGGTGATATGAGCCTCCAGGTCTTCCAGATCCAAGATTTCAAGGTAACCGAGTAAATAGATCGTGAAGAAAGCCCTTATGATGTTCCTCCTTCCCTGATTCAATATCCTATTATATGCTCCTCTTTTCAATTTTTTAGGCATTATTTGAGCTTTTTCACTCGAAGAAATTCTTTTTTGTGAGTTTTTTGAGAAAAAAAGGTCAATAAGTATGGCTTGTAATTGTTTTTCGGTAAGATGGCTCTGGGAAAGAAGTATGGAAAGGAGCGGGTCTGTTGTAATAGTTTTCAATTTTTCACTAAAATCCTTCTGGAGCGAATCCATCTTCTTTCTTTGAATACTAAATTGTATTCAAATATATAACCCTTATTCGAAAAATTTTGAATATCATTTTCCAAAAGAACCTAATATTATCAATATATAATCATTTCTATTCCTTGTCAAATGGATTCTCTGTCTTTCTCTTTATACGAACAGAGGCGGATCCTCGATCTACGGATGCATTTGTTCTCGAGATCTTTAAACTATCCCTAAGCATTTGGATGCGCTCGGAAGTAAGGCTTATTTAGACCTCACATGTAGCATTATATGAGATCTTAGAATGTCACATGTGATACCAACAGGTCACACTCTCCGGGAAATGAGGGTTGCAGCTCGCCTAACTCAGAAAGCCTTAGCCGAGAGAACCGGATTAAGTCAATCCCTCATATCTAGAATAGAAAGGGGATCCGTGGATCCTCGCACATCTACCCTACGAAAAATTATAGATGTCCTCAATTCTTTGGTAATCCATTCAACATATGCCCGTGATATCATGAGAAGCCCTGTGATCTCTGTGAGCGGATCACAACCCCTGAGGGTGGCTGTGGAGCTTATGAAGAAGTATGATATCTCTCAATTGCCGGTTATGCGGGCAGGGTCCGTTGTTGGAAGTATTCAAGAATCTACAATTATCCAAAAAATAGCCCAAGTAAAGGACGTATCTGGTCTTTTTCAGGAGTCTGTCGATAAGTTCATGGAGGAGCCTTTTCCTTCCATAAGTCCTGATACCCCCGTTGAAGATCTCATCATCCTTCTATCGAAGGGTACACCAGCCTTGTTGGTCATGGAAGGGAAGAGACTTGTTGGAATCATAACGAAGATTGATTTGATCCTCGCCCTTCTGAAGAGGGGTGAGGGCTTTCAGCTAATTAAAGGAGGTGATTCCTCATAGACCCCCTAGCCATTTTGGTAACCATAGGAGCCTTTGGTATATCCATCTCCATCATGTATAGCCTCATTTGGTTGAGGGGAAGAGGTACTAGGGAGCTATCAAAATATGTTGTAAAGGCCTTCAATGAGCGTCTTGCAAAGCAAGAAAGTCAACTAGAGATCCTAAGGCAAGATACTTCGGAGAACACGATTGCTATAAACAAACTTGTCCGTAGGGATGAATTAAGGGGGGCTAGGATTGAGGACTTGGAAAAAAGCATGATTCTTTCTTTGGAAGCCACAAGGAAAGTGTTGCATCACACCCTAGCATATGAGAGTAGGCTGAGAAATTTGGAGGTGAAGCTCAAAGAAATCGAGGATGAGCGCCTTATCCCTCAGATCCAAGAAATTAGGAAGGATTTGAAGGATTTGGCTAGTAAGCTTGAAAATTATGAGATTCTCCGCCAGGAAGGACTCGGGGGCGAGAGCAAGGAGAATATAATCCTAGAGGAGAAAGGTGTTCTTTCTAAACTAACACCAACGGAAATAAAAGTTCTGATGGTTTTGTCTAGCGAGGGTGCAAAGACAAGCAGGCAAATTGAACAGGTTCTTGGAAAAACTAGGGAGCATACTGCTCGGCTTATGAAAAAGTTGTATGTGGAGGGCTATGTGGAAAGAAATTCGGAAAGACTTCCTTACGTATATAGAATTAATGAAAGGGTTAGAAAGGCTCTAGAAAGCGCTAAATTCCCCCAAGAGATCTAAATCTTCTTCGTTATCTGGGAGGCTTTAGCCATTTTATAACGCCTTTCTGCTCTGGATCCGGCTTTCATAAGGAAGCCTCCCTCAGAAAGCCTTTGGAGATAAGTCGAAACTGTGCTGAGGGCTATGGGCTCTTTATAGGTTTCTTCATAAGCCAATTGTATCTCTTTTGAAGAGAACCATCCAATAGGAAAATGCCCTTTTATTATTCCTTTAAGTCTTTCGAGCTTAGTAGCATCCGGTTGTTGCGCTTCGAAACCTTTTAAAGGAGGGTTTGGTGAGAGCCCTCCCATAATTTCGAAAAGGTCTAGAATTTGGAGGACCTTATCCCTAGATACATTTCCTTCAAGTGAAATCGTAAGCCTATTTCCATCCGAATCGTACAGTTGAAAGCGAAGCTTAGAAGGCGCCATAACCCTAGTCGACCCCAAAGTTTTCTTTATTAAATGAAATTTCAATTTGTGAACTTGTAAAGGGAAAGAACCATAAAATCTCGCAGTGATTAGAGAAAAAAGCCTTTTTTGCAAGGGATTTTCTATTCACAATTTCACAAGGGCTAGGAATGGAAAAAGGAGATTTTGAAGCTTTCTTTATGATTCTCGAGTGGAAATCAAGGGGTTCAATCAAATGGCATTGTGAAAGGTTTACCATATCGGGAAGGGGCAGAAATCGTGTCTCTAGGGTTTTAGGGAGGGGTAAGGTTTCACATAGTTCACAATAAAAGGTTCTTCGATGGTCCCTAGGGTTTTTAAAAAAAGCCTTCGGGACGTATTCCCACCCCAGGTTTTCCACTCGAGAGTCATCTCCTTACTAAGTATTTTCCTTCTCTCTTTTCAGAGAGAAAAGAGTCTACTTGTTAATCGCCTTTTAGAAATTAAAAATTCCTATAAATGGAAATTGAAATTTTATACAAATTTTTTAAACCCACTCCAATAGGCTGTAATGCTTTAGGAAGGTTCCAGTTGAAATGGTGGCGTAGGCGATTCATCTTCCATGTTGTTATGAATCCCTTTTCCCACCATCAACCTCAATCTAATTGAGAAGTTTAAATGAAATAGTCTAGTTTAGTGTATTACTAGCTTTTTTATTAAATTCTGATGATTTAACAGAACATGGAGAGCCCTGCTCTATCGGAGATATTTAACCATTTCTTGAAACAGTCCATAATCATGAAGAACCGTGAAGCTCTTCGACCCGACTATGTTCCCGATAATCTACCTCATCGAGATGAGCAGATCCGAAAGCTGGGATGGATTTTAGCTCCCGTATTAAAGGGCTCCAGATGCTCAAACATGTTCATATATGGAAAACCTGGGACTGGTAAGACGGCGGTTACCCGTTTCGTCTTACAACATCTGTCCGCCAAGAGTTCTGAGATAGATACCCCACTTAGCGTTGCTTATATCAACTGCCGCGTAGCTGGGAGCGAATATCGAGTTCTCTCAATGCTGAGTCAATCAGTAAAGGTACCGGTCCCTTTTACAGGAATAGCTACTGCTGAAGTTTTCGACCGCTTCAAACAAGGTCTCAAAGCTATGGGAGGCATTCTTATCAGCGTTCTAGACGAGGTAGATATGCTTGTAAAATCGAGTGGCGATAAGCTTCTTTATGAACTTACAAGAGTTAATGAAACCTCTCATACCGGTAAGATCGTTCTTATAGGAATATCGAATGATCTAAACTTTAAGGATCTTTTAGATCCAAGGGTTCTCAGTAGCCTTAGTGAGGAAGAAATCGTTTTCCACCCATATACGGCAGATGATTTATACGATATCCTTCTCGACCGGGCAAAAATAGCTTTAGTTCAAGATGGCGTTACAGAAGGGGCCTTAAGGCTATGTGCTGCTTTGGCTGCGGCAGAGCATGGGGATGCTAGAAGGGCACTGGACCTACTTAGAGTGGCCGGCGAGCTCGCTGAACGGGAGGGTGGAAGAGCCATCACAGAGGATCATGTTAGAAAGGCACAGTGGAAAATAGAGCACGATAGAGTCACGGAAGTTCTAAGAACTCTTCCTCTCCATCAAAGGCTTGTCCTCTATAGCGTTTATTTTACCCAACAAGAGAATCCAAAACAAACCTTAACTGGGGATATCTACGAGACCTATGAGAGAATTTGTAAAAAGGCTGGAATGGAACCCCTTACCCAGAGAAGGGTAAGCGGTCTCTTAAATGAGCTTGATGCCATGGGAATCGTGAACTCTAAACTCGTAAATCTTGGAAGACATGGTCGCTCAAAAAGGGTTCGTTTAAGCATACCCATGGAACAGGTTCAAGCCCTTTTAAAGGAAGAGGTACGTCTATCATAATCACTAACTGTCCAATTTCTTCTATGGGGTCGTGTTTGCTGCCTTCTCCTTCAAAACGAGTATTGGGGATCATTCCTAGAAAACACATCGAGGAAACCAAGGCCTTAGCCTTCGAAGATGGTCCCTTTACAAAAAGAATTGGAACCAAGAAAAGGAGGGCGCCCCTTCTAGCCGTTCTTACTAAGGGCTATATCGTTTGGAAGATAGCCTTCGATTATCTTAAGGTCGATGGTATTGAAGCCACGGATCTTATGATAGACTTGGAGAAGCATCTTTCAAGCGATGAAGACATAATATTCCTGCATGGAGTTGCCTATGCCGGTTTTAATGTCGTAGATGTCCAGCGTCTAAGGGAAGTAACAAAGCGCCCTATAATCCTCGTCTTGAGATCTAAACCCAATCCTGAAGCTGTTAAAGCGGCTTTAATAAAGCATTTCAGAGACTGGGATAGGCGTCTTAATATTATAAGCAAGGCTGGAGATCCAAGATTCTTCGAGGCATATCCAGGGATTCCTATCTTCTACGAAACTCTTGGAATGGAAGCCCAAGAAGCGGAAGCCCTCATTAGAGCCTTTACGGTCCTTGGAAAGACCCCTGAACCCCTTAGGATAGCAAGGATCTTGGCAGAAGCCTTAGGCACCCTATGAGGCTTCTATCTCAAAACCCGAAATCCTTTCCATTCCTACAATGGCGGCTGAAGTTCCCCTATCTCCCATGCCTAAGGCCTCGACTATTCTGAACAATTGGCTGACTAAAGCCGTTCCTGGAAGGGGTATCTTCAAATCTTCAGCTAAGGAAAGGGCATGGCGTAGATCCTTCAATTGATGGCTTATTTTAAAGCCAGGCTCGAAATCTCTCTTGATCATTTTTGGAGCCAAATTAGAAAGCATCCAAGATGAGGCAGCCCCTCCCGTTACCACATTCAGCATTTTTTCGAGATCAAGTCCAGCCTTGGCCGCGAGCATAAGTCCCTCGCATACTGCTTGGATGTTTAGGGCGCATATAACTTGGTTGCATAGCTTTGTTATCTGGCCCGAACCGCTTGGTCCCATATAGGTAATTCTCTTCCCCAAGACCTCGAAAATTGGGAGGCATTCTTTGAAGGCATCCTCAGGTCCCCCAACCATGATGGAAAGGGTCCCTTGTTTCGCCCCCACATCTCCTCCACTTACAGGAGCATCCAGCATCCTTATGCCCTTCTTCTCAAGCTCCTTGGCTATCCTTCTGGTTACGCTAGGGGATATTGTGCTCATGTCAACGACGATGAGCCCTGGATGGGCTCCTTCTATCACCCCTTGAGGTCCTAGGATAACTTGCTCCACATCCGGGGAATCCGCCACCATGGTTATCACAACATCTGACTTTTCGGCAACATCCTTTGGAGATTCCCCAGGCAATGCTCCCATGCTGACGAGACCTCGCATCTTCTCCCTAGTCCTATTCCAAACGGTTAGGGGATATCCTGCCTTCAAAATATTCGTAGCCATGGGCATTCCCATGACTCCTAAGCCTATGAAACCAACCCGCTTCACTTTCACTCAAATCCCTCCCTTTCTGTATAAAGAATTCTTAATAGCATAAACGCTACCCTTGATAAAAATATCATAAGAAATAAAATACGCTTCAAGGACTTCCGAAGTCCAAGGATACAACTTCCATGGTTGATAGGTTGAGGATTGGGACTTGAGCAGGGGTCGGATCAATCCCGTTCTTCTTAAGATATTCGGTCTGCCCTTGCCACGTGCCAGAATTCACTATTAAGGTTCCCCTATAGGTCTTATACTTGTAAACATGAACATGTCCTGCTTGAAAGACATCGGGAGGCTCTTCTATGACCAAATAATCCCTTTTTTGGGGGGTTATGGGCGTCCTCTCTCCATAAATTGGGGACAGGTGCCTAGCCCTCAGAAGAAGCTCCATGGCTTCATGGGGTTCGCTGAAGGACATATTGGGAGCCGAGGCCACAACATCAGGAAGGCTATTTCCATGGTAAAGGAGGAACTCAAGGCCGTGAACCCTTATTCGGGCTGGGTTTCCTAGGAGGTGAAGATTCCTTAATCCGAGGAGGGGTTCAGCATACTTCTTAAGAATCGCTGGTTGGGGAAGGGACCGTCTAGAGGCATCATGATTTCCTGGTATGGCGACGATCTCTACATGTTCAGGGATCTGCTGAAGGTAGGAAGCCACAAGCCTATACTGTTCGTAGACATCCGATATGTTTAGCTCCTTTTCTTGCTCAGGATAGATACCAATGCCATCGACGAGATCCCCAGCTATGATTAGGTATTTCACGGTTCTAGCCAGATCCCTTTCCCATGGTGTACCCAGCTCCCCCTTCAGCCATCGGATGAAACGATTTAGGCTCCTTCCTATGAATTTGGTGCTTCCTACATGGAGGTCTGATGTCATGACCACCGAAACCTCGTCCTCGGCCTTTCGCTGGGGGTGATCCGGGACCTCCGGCCAAAGTATTTCAGATGCTACCATTCTTCCCTCCCCTACCATGGAACCCACAACGCATATTACTTGATCAAGAAAGATCCTCTGGGCTCTCTCAACCAAGGAGCGCTCTGCATTATGGGGAACGATGACCGTTAGGCTGGCCTCTAGGTCCTCGATCTCTAGGCGGGTAATCCCACCCCTTGTCCGCTTATCGGTTACAAGGCCTATTACCTTCACGCCCTTAGCCATAGGCATCTTAAGGGCTTGATGTATCGATACAGCATCTCGGGCATCGATTCTCTGCCTAAGAATCTTCTCTAGACGCCTGAATCGATCCCTGAAGTATTCGATGAAATCCTCAAAGGATGCCTTGGCCTCCATAAGTTCTGTAGGATCAAAAAGAACCTCGAGCTTCGTTTCCACCTCGGCGGCTGGAATCCTTGGGGCTTTGGCAACGCCTTCTAAGCCCACGATGCCGGCTTGTTGCTTTGGCCGTAAAATGCTAAAGGCTTCCTCCAGCAGATTTTTTGAAAGCCAAAGGGAACGCTCCTCTGGCGATGTCGCTACCACCTTGGTGGCTTCCTTGACAACCTCATCCAAGTCTACATCTGGTGGAAGTCTAGATAGGAACTCAAAGCCCTCTTGGTCGATCTGATAGCCAAGCTTAAGGGCAGATATGACGGCCCTTTTAAGCCTATCCTGATGGGACTCGGTGGCCGTATTGGTTGGCAAGGATGGACCACGATTCTCTTATTATTTTTTATTTTCTTTTCTTACCTTACCTCATCTTGGGAATGGATTTTCTAAATCAAATTATCTTTACTACATTTGAGGTTTAAAAGGAGCCCCTAGAAGAAAATAGGTTGGTCCTTGATTTACCTCTTTCCCAGCCGTCAGAAGCCTACGGCCTGCCTCCTATGTGGAGAGGCTAAGCCCAAACAGGTTTCTTCAGCCTTGGGCGTCTGCTTAGATTGCCTGAGAAGGCATCCTGAGGAAGCCCTTCCCATCGTCCTCAAAGCCCATGAGAAGGTCCGTAATCCATGGGGGCTCCCTCCCAAGCCCCCTAAGACTCATGGAGGCATTCCCTGCAACCTATGTTCTAACGAATGCCTTATTGGAGCTGGCGAAGTCGGATATTGCGGCCTTAGGCATAACCTCGGTGGACGACTAGTATCGAAGGCGAAGGCTGACGCGGCCCTTCTCCATTATTACTTGGATCCCCAGGTAACAAACTGCTGTAGCGCCTACTTCTGTCCAGCCGGAACGGGGGCCGGCTTTCCAAAATTTGCCTATAGACCCGGTCCTGAGATCGGCTACTATAACCTAGCGATCTTCTTCTACGCTTGCAACTTTGATTGTCTCTTCTGCCAGAATGCATCCCATAAAGCCTTGGGGGAAGCCTCCTTAGTAACGGCTGAAGAGCTTGTGAGGACAACCGTTCTTAACGAAAGGATTTCCTGCTGGTGCTTCTTTGGTGGCTCGCCTGAGCCCCAACTTCCCTTCGCCCTTAAGGCCTCGGAAAAAGTCCTTGAAGCCCTGAAGGGTCAAAGAATTCTCAGAATATGCTTCGAGTGGAATGGTTGTGGTAATCCAAGCCTTGTAGAGCGAGCGGCTGAGCTAGCCCTAGAAACCGGCGGAAACCTAAAGTTTGATCTAAAGGCCTTCACACCAAGCCTGAGCATCGCCCTAAGCGGAGTGCCCAATTCCAGAGCCTTCGAAAACTTCAGGATGGTTTATGAAAGATTCTACAAAAAGCGTCAAGACCTTCCGGTTTTGACGGCTACAACGCTCCTCGTTCCGGGCTATGTGGATGCCTTAGAGATCGATGGAATAGCTAGGTTTATAGCCTCATTGGATCGAAAAATCCCCTACAGCCTCCTTGTCTTCCATCCAAACTTTGCCATGAGGGACCTTCCCATCACACCCATCGAACAGGTGAAGGAATGCCTTCAGGCTGCCGAGAAGCATTTGGAACGCGTCCATGTAGGAAACCTCCATCTTCTAGGCTTAGCTTCTATGGAAAGGCTAAAATCCATCTAACGATGGGAGGATCGGGCTTGAAATCGAGAAAAAGCCTATAGCGAAGCCCCTGAGGTTTCCGATTCGAGTTTTAGGGCTTTATAATAACTTTCACGGAAGTATCGGCCTTAGAAGCCGCTTCAAAGGCTTCCTTTGCCCTTTGTAAGGGGAACTCATGGGATATCAACGGCTTTAATTCAATCTTCCCTTGGACGATGAGGCTTACGGCCTCCTCGAAAAGGGCATCGCCACCACCAATCCCATGAATAGTCAGGGTTTTGCCTATAATCGCCTCTGGATCTATCTCCGCACTTTGGGCATAGTGGGCAATAAGGCATAACCTACCCGCCGGCTTTGTGAGGGAAAGGGCCTGCTTAATGGTGGCTGGGGTACCAGCGCATTCGAAGGTTACATCGACTCCTTTCATCCCTGTCATGGATAAAACGCGCTCCTCTAGGTTCTCCATCTTGGCGTCTACGGTAATGGCTCCGAAACGCCTGGCCAACTCCAGCCTCCTAGGCGAGACCTCACTTACGATGACTTTACTAATCCCCTCACAAAGGCATCTTTGAAGAAGGCAAAGCCCTATCGGTCCCGCCCCGAGGATGAGGACTTCTTCATTTTCTCGGGGCTTAGCCCTGGAGAAACCGTTCAAGGCTACTAGGAGGGGTTCTATGATGGCTCCCTCTTCATAGCTAATATCTTCCGGAACCTTGTGAAGCCTTCTATCAGCCTGAGGGACTCGGATGTACTCGGAAAAGGCTCCTAGGCTCCCACTTCCGAACCAGTCAACCCCCAAAGTGACCCTATCACCAACCTTGAAATTCCTTACATTCGCTCCAACCTTGGCTACATCTCCACAGTATTCATGCCCCGAGTTAAGGGGATAGGTGAAACGCTGTCCGTAGCGAGTTCCAAGATACCTATGGACATCAGAGCCGCAGATACCACAGGCTTTCACGCGTACAAGGACATCCTCGGGGCCTATGGCTGGAACTTCTACTTCCTCAACCCTCAGGTCCCTAGGTCCGTAGATGATGGCAGCCTTCAAACCAAAACCTCCCAAGAAACCTTCATCCGTAACCGTAAAGTTCCATCCATAACATAAAAGTAAAACTTCCTTTGCCTCACTCCACTCTGGTTTTTCATTTTGTAGGACTAGAAGTCTGCTAGGGAACCATCCTCGTAGTATATCCCTTGAAGGGCTCCTTGGCTCCTGTAAGGATGCTTCGCGATGGCATCCTCATCTAACTCGATGCCTAACCCCGGACCCTCTGGTACGTAGGCATATCCTGGCTCATCCTTCAAGGCTGGCTTCGTAATTTCTCGCCTTATCCCTTCTCCTTCCCACATATGCTCTTGGAAGACATAGTTCGGTATTGAAGCATCGAGATGGAGGAAGGCGGCAGTACCTATAGGGCTTGACATGAGATGGGGCATAACCCCCACATTCGAAGCTTCGGCAATGGTGGCTATCTTTCGCCCTTCCGTGATACCTCCAGCAACTGTGAAGTCCGGGCGTATAAAGCCCACTATGCCTCGATCGATGAGCTCCTTAAACCCATAAAGATCGAAGCATCTCTCCCCGGCGGCTATGGGAATGCTCGTCTTTCTGGCAACGTAAAGCATAGCCTCCATACTTTCAGGGGCTATAGGATCTTCTATGAAAAGGATTCGATACCTTTCTATTTCCCTAGCGAAGGTGACAGCTTGGATCGGCGTAAAACGTCTATGGATCTCAACTCCAAGATCAATTCCATCCCCTACGGCTTCCCTGACAGCCCGCACCCTATCGACTGCCTGGGAAATCTCAAGGCTACTGATGATCCTTGGTCCTTTAGGATCAAAGGGCCATATCCGAAGCACCGTGAATCCCTTCTTAACGGCTTTCGATGCCTCTTCGGCCGCCTCCTCCGGGGTGCTACCACCTATCGTCAAGAAGGTTCTACACTTCTCCCTGTATTTTCCCCCGAGGAGTTGATAGATGGGTAAATTGGCGGACTTGCCTAGAATATCCCAAAGGGCTATATCGATGGCAGCCATGGCTGAGTTCAGGACCCCTCCTCTAAAATGGAATCTTCTGAAGGGAAGCTGCGAATGATGTTCTATACGAAAAGGTTCCTTGCCTATGAGGAAGGATCCGAGCTTTCGAACGGCAACCTCGACGGTTTCTAGGTGTGCCCATAGGGTTGATTCCCCATAGCCTACTATCCCTTCATCCGTCTCAACTTTTACAATGAGCCATCTATCCACAAAGACGGGTTCAATGCGTACGATTTTCAAAGCCCTTCTCCATTACAGAATAATGGGAACTTAAATAATAGCGTCCTTAGTAAGGAAGCCTTGGCGCTTTCTTAGGGCTCTTAATGGGCGATGGCAGAGGATCGAATCCATCACATCCTAACAAATGAATTCCTAATCAAGGATATGATGATGGATGGGATATGGTGGGATAGGAATAGAAGCCTGTGAAAAACTTTAATGGACCTTCCTAAAAACTCTATCAGGGCATAGTTTTGACGGAGTTCAGGGGCAGAGACATCGTATCCATCGCCGATTTCAGTCGCCAGGAGCTTGACTATATTCTTAAAACGACGGATGGAATCGAGGATCTAGCCAAAAGAAAGCCCGACCTTATAAAGGGGAAAACCTGTGCCATACTTTTCTTCGAGCCCAGCACGAGGACGAGGCTGAGCTTTCAGGCGGCCGTCCAGAGGCTTGGAGGCTTCGTCTTGGACATGTCTGAGCCAAGGTCCAGTTCCATAGAAAAGGGGGAAAATCTCACTGATACGATAAGGGTTGTCCAAAACTATGCCGATGTGATAGTTTTAAGGCATCCCTTAGAAGGCTCAGCCCGTTTGGCTGCCGAGGTGGCCGATGTACCTATCATAAACGCAGGATCTGGAGCCGAGGAGCATCCAACCCAAGCTATGCTAGACCTTTACACGATGATGCGGGAGATGGGGAGCATCGATGGCTTGAAGGTAGCCCTTCTAGGGGACCTTAGATATGGAAGGACCGTTCACAGCCTTGCCAGTGCCCTATCCCTCTATGACGTAAAACTCTACTTGGTTTCTCCAGAGGCCCTTCGCATGCGAAGGGAGTTTGTCGAGCTTGCTAGGCAACGAATAGAGGTTCAGGAATTCGAAAGCCTTGAACCGATCATAAAAGATATCGATGTCCTCTATGTTACGAGGATCCAGAAGGAAAGGTTTGCGGATCCAGCCGAATATGCGAAGCTGAAGGGATACTACAAGATCACGGCAGAAACCGCGAGGAAAATGAAGCCAAACGCCATCATCATGCATCCCCTTCCCAAGGTGGATGAAGTGGCACCGGAGGTGGACCTCATGCCCCAGGCTAGGTATTTCAAACAGGTCTACTATGGGCTTCTGACGAGGATGGCCCTCCTCGCCCTTGTTCTGGGAGCCCTTTAGCTCCTTAGATACGGAAATGGCTAAGGCATAGATAGATAGGCGTATGTCAAAATCCGCAGAAATCTATAGGAAAAACCTTCCATTCTACTATCCTATCGTTGGCGACATTCCTCCATCAAGGGCAGCCAGATTTCTGGCAAAGGCCTTTCGGAAGGAAGATCGTTCTAGACTGACGGTCGTTGACGCGGGTTGCGGCGAAGGAAGGGACACCCTTTTTCTCCTAAAGGAGGGCTTTCGTGTAATAGCCCTAGATGCTTCCGAGCGAAACTTGGAGCTTCTATCCCAAAAATCCATCGAAGCCAAGATAGCTCCTGGAATGCTCGAATGCCGTATCGCCGATCTCGCGGAGAAGATTCCCATAGGAGACTCGGAAGTTGATGCCCTTCTTGATGTATGGGTTCTAGGTCCCATAATCCTACGATACGATGGCAAAGCCGGCGCCATGCGATACTTGAGGGAGGTCCATAGGGTTCTGAAGCCAGGTGGGCTTTTCATATCGGAGTTTGAAATGCTTATGCCCAAACTTTCCTCAGAGGAGTTAAAGAAGTACTTTGCAAACCTAGTGAAGGGCTTCTTCTCCATCACCACCTTGGAATCTATTGAGACGGATTATGTCCATTATCTAGGTTTCCAAAATCTCCAGAGGATTGAGGAGAACTCGGCAATCTTAGCCATAACCCTGAGGCAGGATATTAAGCGATTTCATGGGAAGGGATATGGAAGAAATAGCCCTAAAGGCTTGGGTGAGACTTCTTCTCTTGACCCATCAAGAGGAGCTTGATTAAGATTAAGATTAAGATTGAGAATGAACCCTCTCCGAACCCATCTCAAAAACAGAAATAATTAGCCGAAAGCTTAGGGTCCCTTTAACGCCTTTTCTCGCATTTTATGTATCCGTAGCGCTCCATCTCCTTAAAGTAATCAAGAAGGCGTATGTTGGATTCGCCCGTTTCACCCTCCACAAGTTCCTCTATCTCAGCCACAGAGCGGACTCCATCGCACCACATTTGAGCCGATTGGATAACGGATCCCTTCAATCCCCATTCATGGCATTTCCTCTGCCATTCTTTTCGCTCCTCGGCTGGTATCCGGGTCATTTGGCAAGACTCTAGTACGAGACGTTTTGGCACAAGTCGGGATGCCTCGCGCTTGTATCCATCCATATCCATCCATCGCCTTTTTCTAGGCTTCCTTGGCTGAAGTCCAAGCTCCCTGCTTGCCCTTTTGAGGCTCATGGAAGCATAGGCTCTTAGATCTTCCTTAGCCTCTTCAATCCTTTTTCGAAGGCCTTCGCCTCCAGAAAGGCGAGCTACGGATTCGATGGCGATTCCATAGCGGGTTTGCAGGTAGTTTAGCCTTCGCCAGAGCCTTTCCAAGGCCTTCGCTTCGCCTCGCTCCTTCTCCTTGCTATACGTTTCGTAAAAAGGAGTTAGGAAGCCCCCCATTTCATCGAGCATGGCCCTTTGGGCCTCGTTGAGAACTTCGGAAACGAGCCATTGGGCTTCGACCTCTCCAGCATTGGCGATAAAGTATGCGTATGTTGCGACAGCACGACCTATCCAGGCGAGCCTTCTAGGATCGATCTTGTCGGGTGTATCCATGGAGGAATGGTAGAAGGTATAGGGATACTCGATTAGAAGGGGACATGGAATCCCTATGGATGGATCTGCGATCATATTATCGGCCTTCAGGAAGGGGACCTCGCGCCAATTAACCAGCATCTTATCCGCCCGGGTTGAATGCTCAAGGATGAGCCTTAGGAGGGTATCCGTATAGGAGCTTTGGGCATGGGGATTCCTCGAGAGGCCTAAGAAGGCCCGGCATAGGGCTTCCTTCCCTCCTACGCAGTCCAGGGTTATGGCCGCGATGGTTCGTTGAAGAAGCTCAGGCTTCTCCAAAAGGGCTCCCATAGTCCCCATACACTCATAAGTGAAGAGCATCCTTATTCCTCGCCTAGGCTTCTTGAGCCTTCCGGATCTGATGAGGGAGTTCAGACACCTCAAAACCTCTATTGCTAGACCGCAACCGCTCGCATCGTCTATGGCGCCGACCTCGTACAAGTGCCCATTTATCAGGACCTCCTCATCGGTTTCGCCTTTGATCCATCCTGTTACTACATCGATCGAGCCGTCATAGAAGGAGGCATCGATCTCCGCATGGACTTGAAGCTTCCTTCCCTCGCGCATGAGTTCCCTAAGCCAATGTCCTTGCCTAGGCGTTAGGACGAAGCCCCAGAACTCGGGGTCTCCCTTCTTCATGCCCCAGCCTCCAAAGTCTGAGCTGAACCTATCCCAGTAGCGGCAGTCGGGTAGTTCCATGGGCGGACGGTAGTAATCGATGATGGGAAGATAATCCGATACGACGCCAAGGGCGCCATGCCTCAAAGCCTCAAGGCGGGAAGCCCTAGCCGAATCCCTTGTGAAGACGACCTTTCCCTCGACTTCCAAGCCCTCATAATCTTGGGCTTTGGAGCCTCCATCAACCATAACAAGCTCAGCCGTAACGCCCTCAGGAGGTGTGGGCTTACTGTATATAACGAGGGAACATGGATCCTCGTTATAGTCGCAAAGCTTTACTTCACCCTCACCATCGCCTTCGCCCTTAGATTCCAATAGAAGCGTCAGCTTCGCCGATTTGGCCTTCCAAGCCCTCGGCATGACCCAGTCTCCATAAAGCTTTTCACCATCCGCAGGGAGCTCGAAGATCTCGCCTTCAAGGCCATACTCCTCCAATTTACGGAGGCAATAGAGGGCAGCCTCATGATGCCTATCAAAGGAAGACCATCGATCGTAGTCATGGATGTGGGCGATCAAGTCTAGGGCGTTCGTTCCAGATACATAGGGTCCTATCGTATCGAAGATTCTCCTAAACATAGCCTTCGCCTTCCATCCCTTCATTCCTGATCCTGAAGATGAAGATCCTTTCGTAGCTGATAGCCTGTCCAAAAGGACGGTAGCCGGGCATCCTGCCAGCCCTCCTTAAGGAGTTCCCCCTCTTCCAAGTAGGGAATTGGAAGCTCCACCCCGACCCATCTATAACCGCCCGTAGAGGCTCTATAGGCGAAGAGCTTAAGCATACTATAGGCATACGCCGAATCCTTAACAAAAATATAGTCTAGCGTAACAAGATCGGGATAGACCTCGTTCCTCCGACCGATGAGGATACCTACGATCCGGTTATCCGCAAGCGCGGCTAATGCCTTATCGGGATCCGATTCGTAGACGCTGAAGTAGGCTGATAGGAAGCGTAAGTATTCTTCGCGATTCATAAGAGGGATAAAGTCCCTAAGTCCCTCCAAGGCTATAGGACAGCTTTCCAAGCCTTCAGGAGGCTCCAGGCTTTTTCCAACGAGTTCTAGAACGAGGCGCCTTCGAATGCCTACGCATTTGAAACCATACTTTTCGTAGAAGCGAAGGGCGAAGGGCGTACCAGTAAGGATGGCCTTAAGACCTAAGCCCATAGCCTTTTCCTCTATGGCTTTTAAAAGCATACCTCCTATTCCCATCCCTTGAAACTCAGGATGGACCGCTATCCAATGGATTGAGGCATGGGCTTCGCCCTCAGGGCTTCCGAAGATGAAGCCCACAACCCTTCCTTCGAAAGTCTCAGCCACGAAAAGCCAATCGGGCCATTGTCTCATATAATGGGCAAACCTCTGGCCCATAAGCTTCGTAAGCCTAGCAGTCTCCAGGAAGGACTGGTTGGCAATCCTAACAACGGAGATAATATCCTCAAGCCTCATCGGCCTTATTCTAACCCTTGGTCTCGATTCTTCCATGAAACCTTTTTTCTGAGGAGGGGCTAAATAAGGATGAGAAGAAGAGGAGAGGAATTGAAAAAGGCTTTCAAGTCCCCACTTTAGGAAAGGGGACAGGCCGATACGGTTATCGAGAAACCTTAACCTAATGCCTTAACTTTAGTTTGAACGGGAATGGTGGATGCGGTGTAGGATAAAGAGGAGGAAGACATTAAAAATTTAAATAAATTAATATGGGACATTAATCTTGATAATTCATATAGTCACTTTTTCGCGTGGGGTTTCGGGATGTTTCCAGCAAGGAAGTTGATCATTCATTCTTTAATTTTTTTATTAACATTTGTATTCCTGTGGAGCTTAGTATTCCTAAATCGACCTATACACGCATCAAATAGCAATATTGTAGGAAAAAATGAAATCGTAGAGGTCATTAGAAATATTAATATTTCTAAAATTATGCTCCATACCAAATATTTTTCTAGTTTAGAATCGAGATATTCAGGTTATTCTGGATGTGATGCTGCAGCAGAGTATATTCGACAATATTTTCAGAATTTAGGTTTAGTGGATGTAGAATTCCATGAATTTAACGTGACAGTACCCATCGACTATGGTGCGAGCATTTCTTTACTCGGTCATGATGGAAAAGAGAAGTGGGTCCTCAAAGCCTACACCCTCGAGCCAAACATGGTTCAACTTAGTCTAAGATCTCATGAGGGATTAACTGGCAAGCTCGTTTATGTTGGCAAAGGTTACTTGGAAGAGATGAGCAAAAAAGAAATTGAAGATAGTATCGTACTCATGGATTTCTCTGGAAGTAAGGACAATTGGATTAACGCAGCTAAATTAGGTGCGAAGGCCGTAGTCTTTATAGGAGAAGGTGATAGGTATGATGCTATTAAGAAGAGCCTCTGGATTCCATTAGATTTCCCTAGAATCTTCGTCCCCGAGCCTGACGGTTCTATGCTCAAAGAGGCTATAAACGAAACTGTTAGGGTTCTTTATAATATGCGCTTTGAGCAAAGAACGGCAAAGAATGTAATTGGATTCATCTATGGCAAGAAAATGCCTGAACAGTCCCTCATACTTACAGCTTACTATGATTCTTACTCTATTACTCCAAGTTTTGCACCAGGTGCACAAGAATCTCTAGGCATCTCAACGCTCCTCGAATTAGCACGTTTCTTTTCGGAGTATAGTAAAAGGGAACGGGGACCTGATAGAACCATAATGTTTGTAGCCTTCGCTGGGCATAACCAAGCTTTGTTAGGGGCAAGGGAGTTTACGGAACTATTTCTCTTCGAGAGAAGATGGCAGAGTAAAGTGGGCTTAATGGATATGACCTACTTCCCAATCCTGATAAATCTTGACCTAGCCACAGACAATGACTGGGTAGTTAACCTGGGAGCAGGAGATGTATGCGCACTAGGCTATGGTACTCGAGGCCCTGCTTTCCAAGCAGTTCGATGGATCTATGATAGGTTTAAGGATGTTTACACACCTCAGATAATAGATGCTTGGAAGACTGTATATGACAGAGCTTTCAGGATAGATCTTGACCCATACTACCCAGGCTCTAGAGCCCCCGAGCCCAATCACATAGTTATGGATAGTGAGCCTTACTTAGCGGCAGGGGCGAATGGATTCTCCTTCTATACAGCTTATAGTGAACGAAAGTACTACTCGACTCCATTCGATACATATGATCGGTTGCTATGGAATAATCTCCAACCCCAAATTGAAACCATATTTTCCGCAATTTACATGCTACAGGCGGAGCCCCAACTCAAGGAACTCTCTACAGAGGTCACGCGTATTGGTGGGCGTCTTTATGGGGCTAACTACGGAAAATTATTCGGAAGAGTTGTAACTTTTAATCCCTCAATCAACCAATACGAGGGAGTTTCAAAAGCTCTAGTAGCTATTCAGGGGCCAGGCCTTTATAGGTATATCCTTACAACCGATGAGGATGGCCTATTCACTGTCGTGGGGATAACAGCATTCGGCACAAACTATGGAATATATCCCTTCTATCTGGACGAAAACGGTACTATCGAATACGCTCCGGATTTTGGAATATACAGTTTCGGAAATGATGTACAGATAACGATATGGAGGGGGGGCATTATCGGCACTCAAGAATATCCGCAGTATTTTACTATTTTTAAGTGCGGTTCTGTTGCTTTCTTCGACTTATTAGCACCCAGAACCGGTTTTGCCTCAAGCGTCTTCCGAATTATGGACTTCAATACCCACTCTACGCCCGCCCATTACAGTTTCTTCCCTCGGGAAGCAAGTCCCATCGTGGTTGCCTTCTTAGAACCTGGGACAAGGGTTGAGGCGATCGCCTTTCAAGCTGATGTGCCTATACCATCCGCAATTATTTTGAACTCATCAAGGATACGACCCCAAGGTAATGGGTACGAGGTCAAATACGGAAGACAACTTCTCGTGACGAATGCTTTGCTTAAGAATGCTGAAGATATGTGGTTACTGAATAACGAAAGAATCAACACATTCCTCCAATTTAATGTTTTTGAACCCGCCGCAAACCAGCTTCATGACGTAGCTAAATTGATCTTGGATGCTTCTCGGGACGCTTTTGAGAACAGGTCGTATGGACTCGCCCTTACGAATGCTCAGCGGGCTTTAGGAGTTGAGACCAGAGCCTACGCCAGAATTCTGAGTTTATATAACGAGACGATTAGCTCAACGATGTTCTTCTTCGCTCTCCTTGTCCCTTTCGTTTTCCTAGCTGAAAGGCTTTTCCTTTCGTGGAACGGTCCTAGGAGGCTTCTAGGCATCATTATGATCTTTATTATGGCAATAGGCACGTTCGCTCTTTTTCATGCAGGCTTCCATCTAGGTGCAAATATGTTAATTGTCCTGATAGGCTTCGTTACGATGGCTCTTACATTACCCCTCGTACCAATTCTGGGCGGTCACGCTCAGTCAAGAATCTTGGAATGGCGGAGAGCAGTTGTAGGGCTTCATTTCGCGGAGATAAGCAGAACGGGGGCCATTTTACTCTCGCTATCCTACGGAGTCCAGCAGATGAGAAAGCGGAGGCTTAGGACGACCCTAACCTTCACATCAATCTTAATGATCGCCCTCGCTTTGGTTTCGATGACTTCTATGTCTGTACACAGCATAACACTGCAACTTCCCACGGGAGGAGAGCCTACTCGGGTCGGCCTACTCGTAGCAGCTTGGATAGATCCTTTCAGGGGTATTCAGCCTATTTCGGAAGAATTATTAGAGGGAATTAGGCGCGTCTATAGTGAGGGGGTATCGATAGCCCCTAGGGCATGGTTATACAACATCCATACGGGGAATATGCCTGGCGATTTTAATGATCCATATGCGAGGGGACTTCTGAATATCTCTTCTGGAGACTCATGGCGTACGGCGGCTGCAATCCTTGGAATTTCTGAGAATGAATTGAATATAGCTTACCAAGGAGATATACAGAGGATAGAGCAGATACTTCTAGATGGGGTCTGGTTCCCATCAGAGGATGAATTATTTGTTCTCATAAGTAAAGACTATGCCGATTACCTGAACATCAGTATGTCCGATCCATCTTCAACCCTGATTAGAGTTAATGGTATTCAGATGAGAGTTTGTGGAATCTTTGATGCAAAACTCCTAGAAAGTATAAAGGAACTTGATGGGAGACCCATTATGCCCTTCGATCCCTCTGATTGGAGAAAGCGACAGCCCCTTCGAGGCTATGAGGTTCTTCTCATGCCCTTTAACGCTGTGATGAGGCGCTTAGCTACTTGGGGGCCCTTTATTACCCAAGTGGCTTTGGATATCGAGAATCCCGTCAAAGTTAAGGAGTTAGCAGAATCTATAACTCTCTACTATGACTTCGATGTCTATGCCTCTACTGGAGAAAGAGTTTACTTGTTTGCTCACGGAGTCTCAAGGGAAGTAAGTGGACTAACTTTCATAATACTCCCCTCTATAATAGGAGTCCTTAGCCTTTTCAACATCATGTTAGGCAACGTAATAGAGAGGAGGAGGGAAATATCCACCTTTGCCTCTGTTGGTCTATCTCCCTTGCATGTCGGAAGTATATTCCTTACGGAGGCAGGCATATATGCTATTTTAGGAGGGACCTTAGGATACCTCTTTGGCATCATCATCGCCTCCGGAGCGTATAGATTCTATGGAGTAGCCGTGAATTATTCTTCAATCATGGTAGTAGCCGTAGTACTGCTCTCTATGGGGTTAACGACCTCCTCAGCCATCTATCCAATTTATAAATGCGCAAGGTTAGTAACACCTTCTCTTGAAAGAAAGTGGAAGGTCCCGACTAAGCCTAAAGGAGATACTTGGGAAATTCCCTTGCCCTTTGTCTCCAGCGAGGATGAGGCAAAAGGGATAATAGCATTTATGAAGGAATTTTATGAGGGACATATGATCAGAGATGAGTCGCCAGTCTTTTTCGCTCAGAATCTCTCCATAGAGGAGAGAGCTACGAATAACATTACCGTTAAGTCTCTAATAGCGACCGTAGCGATAGAACCTTATCCGCGGGGGATATCTCAACGTGTTATCTTTAATGCATCTATAACTGAGGGTAGGGCGAGTTACACCCTATTCCTTAAAAGGCTCACAGGAGAACAATCGAGTTGGCAGCACCTTAATAAATCCTTCATAAGTGAAGTCCGAAGGCAACTTCTAATATGGCGAAGTCTCAGGGATCATGAGAAGAAACGGTATATGGAGGCTAAATTGTAAAGGTTCCTTATTTGGTATTAATCGAGTAAAATAGATTATAGAATAATTTAAACTGGGCCAAATTAGTCACCATTATTCGGGAGAATTTCATAGATAAGTCTCTCACCTATCATCGAGAGGTCTTCCATGATTGTGTTAATTCTCCGGAAAGTCTGTTCAAGAACTTGAGCCTCGATCTCGATCCTATGCAACTTCTCTGGATGGGACCTCAATGCCCTAGAATATCGTACAGGTTGAATCCAAGGCAATGTATAGAGGTATGCACCGTCTATACAAAAGCAGGTTGCCTTTAGTTCAGGAGTTATCACAAGACGTCGAATAAGGTTAGCCAATCTGAAATATCTCCTCAGTGCCTCCGTTTTCTCATTAGGAAGTTCTTTAGGAAGTCTTGAAACTTCTCGAAGAAGTCTATCGTCTAGGTTTCCTTCCCAAGGTCCCTGACCAGTCGCCTTCAGATAGGCACATAAGCTTAGGGTTAAAACCCTATTCAATTTCTCGGCTTCGATCTCCATCTTTTCGAGCTCTTTTAAAGCTCCGGCTAAGTTTATGCCAAACTTAGATGCTTTCTTTGCAAGGTCACGAAGGCCTTCCTTTCCTTCCATAAGCATTCTAGCATAGCATTTGTAGTCTAGAGGAAGAACATCAGACTCAGATAGAGTGAGAAGCATTACTCCAAGCCCTTCAATCGGTTCCTTAAACCGATCAGGTCTAAGGAGTCTCTCAGGTTCAGGCTCATCAGCGGGTCCATGGTAAGGGTTAGACTTAACGAGGTAAGGAGTTAACCTTTTACCCACCCAATCCTTCCCACCGCGAGTTACAACTGGGCTCGTTACTGGAATGCAGCCATCGATGAAGAACACGATCATATCAAATCCTGCACCTCGTACAAGACCATAACCTCCAGCCTTAAGCCCTGGAACGACAGAAGCAGCTACGTATTTGCTAAGCGATCCGAGTTCTGGAGAACCCCATCCACCCGTGATAAGGTCTTTACCGAAAACTCCTCCATCGACATCAATATAGGCTACGATCTTATTCTTGATAGATTCATGTTCATCCAAATAGGCATAAGAGCCGACGCATCCTTCTTCTTCTCCTGTCCAGAAGCAGAATTTTAAAGTTCTGCGAGGTCTAATACCCTCTTTCATAAGTTCTCCGAAGGCATGCGCAACACCAAGGATAACCCCACACCCACTCGAATTGTCGAGAACACCTCTACCGAACGAATCATAATGCGCCCCCACCATTACTACTTCATCTGGAAACTCGGAACCAGGGATTGTGGCGACAACGTTAAATGCTTGTTTCCTTTCAACATTCTTAATGACCTTGATTAAGACCTTCGCGTCCTCTCTTCGGCATAGACTTCGGAGATAGGCACCATCCTTCCTTTGAACCGTCACAGCTGGTATCATGGGTAAACTCTCTTCAGGGAACTTATAGAACATATAATCTTCTTGATGCTCGAGCCATGCATAGGTAGAACCCTTTGGAAGCATGCGTATAGGCCTATGCCAGCCACCCGCTGGGCCTTCAAAATAGCTGTAGTTAAGCCTTGTAGCCACTATTGCTCCAACAGCACCATGGATCCTAGCCAGAATAAGCCTGGATCTCGCCCAAAAACCGTCCATAAGAACGATCTTTCCCTTTACCTCTATACCTCTCCTCTCCAATTTCTTATAGTCCTCTTCCCAACCTCTTCCGACATACAGGAGACTTCCAGAAACCCCCTCTGGTTTTGTGGCATTTCCATAAATCATCGGTGTGCATGGAATGTCAACTTTCTTTGGTGATATGATGGTAAGCGAGCATTCTAATACATCGTGACGTTCACATTCGAAGCTTTGTACTTCGGTATGAAGCCCGCATTCCTTCAACCGTTTGGCGATGTATTCGGCTTTCTTTATGTTTTCGGGCATTCCCATGAGCTGGTTTACACCCTTGGGCCCTACTTTACACATCTCCACGGTCCAATCGTAAGCTTTTTTAAAGTCTACAACATGACAAAATTTTTTCTCCAGTTCCTTCTGTTTTTCTGAGACTGGAAAAGCAAAGTCCATTGAAGCATTCATCTTAATCTTATCCCCCTATTTCAAAATGCAATTTATTTCTTTTATGTTAAAAATGAGACACATTACCCTATTGTCACATGAGGAATAAATCTTTGTCTGTAGGAATGAAAACTTTCCATAATTTAATGCTATTGGAATTACAAGCCATATTAATAGGGAAGGGACCAGGCAGCATTTCTTATTAGGGCAATAATAGAGCCGATGGCTGCTGCTACGCCTTCGCCAAGCGCCAATCCAGCAATCGCGATAATCTTGTAGTCAGTCCAACCTTTTCCTATCTTTCTAGTCAGGAAGAGATTGATGATGCCACCAACTAAGAGAGATAGGGGTTGAGGTATAGGTTGACTAAATCCAGCGGCGAAACCTATGATTGAGAATGGGAACTTAAGGAAGTGACAAGTAATGGTCGCAGCACTCGATATCACGAATGCGAAAATGATGTTCTCAGGAACCCACGATATCTGCGATCTTGAAACCCAGATGACGCTATTCAGGACTTGTATGGGCCAGAAGATGACTGTGGCAGGATAAGATGAGGAGGGGATCGGCGAAATCCTCCAAAAGGCCTCGACATAGAGAAAACCTAACAACAAAGCTAAGGCCATCGCTATTATGTATGCAAGTATCCAACTCCTGTGACTCGTTTCAGTCATATCGCATACCGCCAAGTTTGCGCAAATTCCTGCTCCACCACCTCCTAAAGGTGGGCTTGTATACCAAATGTCTATTCCTTGATATCCGCTTGCAAGGTAAGCCCCTTCACGCACATACGGGATGCTAATCGCGTATCCAGTTTCGCCAATCCCCCTTCCCGCTATGATGGAGCTTAAAAGAGGCATTCCAAGCCCGAGAAGGATTAAAATCCATGCCGGGAAGCCTGGCACAAGAATGATGGGGATTGCCGTGAGAGGTATAACTCCTACAAGCCATAGAACGATAGGGAGAAGCGATAACCTAGCTCCCTTTCCACCCCCCATCAAAGCCCTTAAAGACCTTGTAAGAATGCCCCAAACTCTTTTCCAGTTAAGTGCTAATGGTATCAATCCTGCTGCTAAGCTTACTCCGATGTTCGGGCTTGCCCAAATTCGGAGCATCGACATGTTCCAAATATCTCTAATCCGCATACCCGAGGCGTAACCAAAAAGGCCTCCCAACCTTCCAGGTGCTGGTGGGAAAAGGTATACGAGTATAGGATTTCCGATAACATAAGGACCTAATGAACCTATGAAGATCGATACAACCACATTGAAAGGTATTATGAAGCCTGTCGCAAACACAAAAAGGTCTGTTGCAAAGCCAAGGGTTGCTCCAGGCACGATCGCATCTATGGGGATCTCGGCCCAAGGTATCGGAATTGGAGCCATAGCAAAGTTTGTGGCAAATGGCAATCCGAAGGCCAAGGTGCCGTAAGCCAGGCCTATGACGGCAGCGATGACCATGACGCTCATCTTCCTAGACTCCCTCGTTGCTACAGTGACAACCATTTCCCCAGAAACCCTCTGCAGTGGGAATTGCAATTTCTCGATTTTTACATAGAGATTGTATGTCAAAAGCCCTAGACCTATATCACATAAGAGGCCAAAGGCGACACTGAAGTATGAGATGAATATTGGAACTCGAAAGTCGGGATGGAACAATGTTCTTTCTATAATAGCGGTAGAGGTTGGCGGAGGAGCCCACCAGTCAGGAATAACTTCGCGTAAAGGAGTGTTTGTTCCAGGCGCTGTAAAAGTTAAGGTATACGAACTTACATTCCTGTAGTAAAGATTAAAGATGAAGCCCGTAGCCGATACGGTTGCACCAGAGACTGCAGCGCAAGACCATATAATGAAGAGTTCCTGTTTACTAAGTGGCGTACCAAAGAACCTCGTGATTTCGCTGAAAAGTAGCACAGTCGTATAAGATATAGTCCACCACATAATGTCCGCATTTCCTAAAGCCAATGTCATCCAGATGCTCGCAGGGAGAAATACTACGCCTGTGTAGATGAGGGCTAGAAAAGATCTGAAGGTCAATCCATTTCTATAGCTAATATCGGGAGATCCAGGCTCTCTGATCGTTGTAATAGTCTCTGTCTTTTCTGTTTCGGTAGTCATTCTGATCCACTGATCTCAATAAGGGTGTAATTCAAAGCTTTAAACGTTTAATTCATTCATGTAAAGGCTTCTAGATGACTAATTAGGTCATTTTCATCTTCATCTTAGTCTCTGATTAGCCTATCTAAGGCTTTCTACATCCTTCCCCGATCAGAGCAACCCCTGAAATTATGAGTAGTGCGGAATCTTTACAGCCCTCTTCAACTGGGCCGACTCTAAAACGGCATCAACGACTTCGAGAACTCTTAAGCCATCAAGTACATTAATGGAGGGCATTCTGTTTTCTATAACTGAAGCTATGAACTCCCTAAGTTCACGTTCAAACATAGGATAAGTGGGATCTTCCATAAACCTGATCGTTGTAGGATTTGCATACTCGATCATTTTTGAGCTATGAACTAAGAGATAATTATCCCTCCATTCGCTTTTCATATGACCGTCTGACCCAATGACTTCTACAGAGTCGATCGATTTAGATGCCCGCATTGTCAGGCTAAGGCTCGCCAAAACACTATTTTTAAATCGAATAATGAAGGAGACGGTTTCGTCAACTCCAAAGGTTGGATGAACGTTTACCTCGGCAAGCACTTCCTCAGGTCTGCTTCCGATCATCCATAAAACTTGATCTATGAGATGTACGCCCAGATACCTTAGTATGCCTCCACCCTTAGGCTCCTCAAGTAACCATCCGCGGAGCAGGCCAGTCCCCTTCATCGCGAGAACTAAAGAAACCTCTCCTACGATACCTTTATCAAGGAAACTTTTCATCAATGATCTAGAAGCTAAGAATCGTTGGCAGTATCCAACCATGAGTGTTGCTCCACTTCTCTCAACGGCTTTAACCAGCTCCTTTGCTTCAATACTGTTCTTTGCCATTGGTTTTTCAACAAAAGTTGGCTTTCCCGCTTCAAGACAATCTATGGACACGTTTTTCAACGCAAAGTGAGGAACAGCAACGAGTACAGCATCCACATCCCCCTTTTCCAGTAACTCATAATGGTCTCTATAGTAGTTTTCAACTTTGAACTCCTCAGCAAATTGCTTCGCTATAGTCTCGTTCACATCTGCTACTGCTATAAGCTTACATCCATCGATCCTTCCTAGCACTGTAGAGAGAGTCCTTCCTTGGCTGCCACATCCAATAAGCCCAATCCTTAACTCTTTGGCCAAGAATTTAACTCCCCTTACTTGGCTGAGAGGTTATGGGATTTATGTCTATAAGTATTGTGCTTTATGGGGAGTGTTGTAACCTTAAGCCTTCCAGATCACCTCCTCCACTCGAGGCTTAGCATAGTAAGGGCTCGGATTCTGAAGGTTCGCATAAAGCCTTCCTCAGAGCCGTACGATCCCTACATGGTTGTAGTGCCCATCCAGACTTCAATCTATGTCTTTGTATGCCTTAATGGCTTATGGCATTTACAAGGAAAGTATAGGATAGACCTAAAGAAAGAAGTCCTAAAGCCTTCGCTTGACTGCCTCGCTTAGGATTTAGTTTCTATTTAGAGCGTAATTCATATTATTTAACGAACGAAATTAAAAATACTGATGGGTAAAACAGTAGAGAACATAGAGAAGGTATTAGTAGCCAAAATACATATGCTAATAAACCTATAAGAACAAAGCAAAAAGAAACTATGAAACCAGAGGCAAGACTCAAACAAGAAATAATTAAGCCACAAAGCATTAAAAAAGAAAAGAGAGGTAGATATATCAACTTTTAGAACTCTACAGTAACGCCTGGAGTCTTGAACCACCTTGGTACTACATAAGCAGCCATAAACACGAATGACATTAGCGCACCACCCATGGCTATGCCTATGAAAAGAGGTAAGTACTTTTCGTAGAGTTTTGTTCCTCCGGTCTTGAGCATAGCGAACTTGGCAAGCCAGACGATTATCGCCATGAACCAAATTCCAGTGTAGTTATACTCAGCCGAAAAACCAGTAATGATGCCGATCGGATGGAACGGCCACCAAGCAAAACGGGTTCTAAGGAACCACATGATGCCAGGTAGTAGGAATGCAAGTGCTGCTGTAGACCAGTCGGTTGAGCCCCACCCAGGACCATGAGGCATCCAGTTCGCAAGCCCACTTCCGCTCTTCACCATCGCCGCAGCTTCCTGAGGACCTAAAGCCGTCCAAGGCCAGTTTGTGTATCCTTGGGTCATCGTGCTCCAGTACGCTATCGAGAAGCCGACGAAGATTGAGACAGCGAGAGCACTGAGCGAGGCTACGATGACATCTCTCATATTCGTGCCAGTATCCGTTGCAACCCTACAAGCAATAAGCGTGGCTATGGAGTTGTTGTCCTGCGCATACGAGGCCGTATAAAAGCCACTCCAGAGCATCTCATTAAGCATTCCAGGTTTCTGGCTTAAGTTGGCGTAGGCATCGATAAAGCCATTACTACCCCAGAACAGCTCATTGGCTGGGTAATACCACAGGAAGGTCGTTGTGAAGGCGAAACCTGTTTCAAGAAGCATGCGAACGATCCCAAGGAACAGAATGAGGTTTAGGATGATGTTTATGAGCATAAATTCGGGACTAGCCCCGAAAGCTACAGGTATCAGCCATTGTAGCAAAAGGGAAACTACAAACATGAGTAGCAACGTCCTCGTCGTGAAGCCCTGTAGCCGGATCTCCTCTGCAGCTTTCTCAGCGGAAGGCTTGCTTAAAGCGGCCCTAACTATGTTAATGACATTCCTCCAACCAAAGACTAGCATCCATACACCCAGCGAGAAGAGTCCCCAATATGCAGAAAACTGTCCATAGTAATGTGAAAGCGGAGCGTACCAAAGGAGTGCACCTCGACCCTGACTAGAGACATCCGGCCAACCAAGAACCCATACGCCTATAGGCGGAATGAGAATTCTCATAATGAAGTAAGAGAGAAACATAGTCATTAAGATATCTTGAGGCACAAGGAATAGGAGGGATATCACGATAAGATTATATCCTGGATAGAAGCCCGCATTCGGTAATGGCGGGTATATCTGGGTATTAACATCCCAGTTGGGGATTGTAGGGATGATTTGAAGGTTCCAAAGCGTGGGCGGAATGGTATAGACGACTCCGATTATTAACCCAATCCAGAAGAACTTGTTGAGGATCCTAGGCCTCTCTTTCTCCGATACAGGTCGGTCGATCATCGCTAAGGGTATGTGAGCCATTGGAAAGGAAAGCTTTTCAACATCTATCCATTGGCTCTTCCAAAGCATGGCGGCGAGATTCAAGGTGAAGACCGCGAAGATCATTGCAAGAGAGGATATGACAACAGTTGCTGGTGAGTAAAGCAACGGGTTAAGGAAGGGCTTCAGCTGCGGTCCACCACCCCGCGTCATAGCAGCCCAGATCCAGAACTGTGGGCCCCCCATTGCTAAGTAAGTGGCCGTAAAGGCTGGTGCAAAGGACATCGTGAGTACAATAAGGGCTTCATGGGGGCTAAGTCTATACCTTCGCGGAAGAACTGCTATAATTGCTGCGACGAAAAAAAACGGTAGAAACGCTTGTAAATTATAGGTCCATTGACCGAAACCACCTTTAGGTGCCCAGAAACCGAAGTCTGATCCAGCAAAGCTATGTCCCCAAACGCCGTATGTGGTGTTCATAGTTTCAAGAGTCCAGTAAACCGTAAAAATGACCGCCAAAGCCATTCCAATCGCTGTGGCTCGAGGCGTCAGTCCTCTCGTTATAGCTTCTCCCATTTTTCATCACATAAAGTTAAATAATATATAACCTTAAAAGTTTTGCGGTTTACATAACGATGCTGTAACCTTAAACTGTAGAATAAGTTTATTCATAAACCTCTTTAACATTAGCGGTATGCTATTGAGAAAAAGAGATAGCAAAACCACAAGAATTAGTCCACAAAGCACAAGTTTTTACATGACGGATAGATATTTCCTAAAGGCGGGCATCCTTTTTTAGAATTCAAGTAAGACCTCTGCATAACCGTGAAATGGCTCAATCCTAACCGTCTCGGTATTAGCATCGTAAACACCGCCTTTCACTTTGATTGCCTTTCTGCCTTGTGGATGAGGCAGACGAAGTTCTAAGCATTTCGGCTTCCTGTCCGAGAGGCATTCCACCTTCGCTTCAATCCTGCGTTGTTCCAGTTTAGATTCTACCTTCAACGATACCTCTCCAAAATAGCTGGCAACTCTATTTAGTTCTATAGATGTGCCGTTTTCCATCCAAGATCTGGGAATCCCTAGGAGCAGCTTAAGTGTTTGACCTTGCTCCATCCAGAGCATCCATCGTGTCTGCATGAGGAACCAGCCTTCTTCATGTGTTTTGTGGGGGCTTCCAACACCCGGATAATGTTCCCAAAAAGTGTAGGTCTCTCGGTCAGCTAGGCTTGCGAAACCGTTATAGTAAGCCTTAAGAAACGGCTTAATCTCCCCCCGCCGAAGATGAACCTGAGGGTGACAGCTATAATAAGGTTGACTGAAAGCCACATTACGTATATGCATCAAATCCGTATAGTAGCTCACAAGGAAATCAGCGATTTGTTCATTGGGATCTACGACTTCGTGAAAAATAAGGTGAAGTGGCCCAAGCAAAGAGTCTCTAGCTAAGAAAGTAAGGTGGGTAAACCATCTGCCTTTTTCCGCGTAGAGCGAGACGGGACCATGCGCTTCCGCCCAAGGTGGAGCGGTTGGGCACCATGTTCCGTCACTAAGCGGAACAACTGGTGAATTTGCCACAGCCTTAAACAAAGCCTCACGAATATCCTTTTTCCAATATTCAGCCTCTCTGGCAAGCCTCTCTGATTGAGCAGGATCCACTTTAGAGAGCATCTCCGCAGCACGGCTTAAACCAAGATACGCGTATCCGTTCAGCATAAACTGGTGGTAGGGGTCTTGTGGATCGGCAACTTTTCCTTCGATCATGCCATAGCCTTTGCCGCGTAACTCCTCCCTTTTGTTACGGTTGCGCCATTCTAAAAGATACTCACAAGCCTTCAGCAGTTTCGGTTTGATCTGTTGAACCCAGTCGTCGTCATGTGTGTATCGATAATGCTCACCCATACTCCATAATGCTGCCCCCGTTTCCAGCATGTATCCATCGAAGTTTTGTATAAATCCGTCTTCATGCTGCTTATCAAGAAAATACGTCAAAGAACGCCTAGCCAGACTATGCCAACCCATGGAGTCCATGAACTGAATGATTGGTGAGCTCTCTGAGCCGATCGGACAGTATATCCCAATCGTAGTCGCAACGGTGCCGAATGGTTCAAGACCGTATGCAACGAGATCTAAATGAAGCAAACCCGCCTGAATCATCTCTTCAATCCGTTTTTCAGGTAGTTTCACCTTTGCAGCGGACTCTAGCTTCTCTTTCCAAAATTCGCGGCATTCCGCGTGAAGTACCGTAAAGTCTCGCCCACTCAGTTGCTTAGCCCGTTCTCTGGATATGGGACGATGGGGAAGAAAGAACTCGAATGAGGCTGTTTCGCCTGGTTTAAGCAGAATAGCTATCTCCTCCTGAGGCATTGGTTTCCCGTTTAATTTTGAGATGCAAAAGACCTGTCCACTTTCAAAAACCCCGAATCCGTTCTTTCCATCATACGACCATCTCAAAGCCTTTTTTGAACTTGGAAAAACATTTTTAAACCATGCATAGCGAGGTACATGAGCAGCATTCACCGCTTCGGTTCTAAAGCAGAGCACGGTCTCTTCTTCGCGGTTCATCTCTTCAGGCAGAAGCGATTGGAATTCTCGTTCTTGCTCCTTCGTGAAAATATGGCCGTATCCGTAGCCGTCAGCAACCAAGAAGTGTGTGCCTCGTAGCGACTTAGTTGTAAGCTTGGTTGATTCAAGCGTGACAAATACAGTGGAGTTATAGATTACATCATCGTCGACAAGCACTCCGTGTAGAATCGGTAGCACACCTTCTTCCAGACGCCGAAACATCCTTTCGGCACAGCCTATTCCACGGCCGATAAAAAAGTTGTATCGGACAGGATTGTTATCAGCCTCTGGAAGTGGAACTGGGTAGCCATGGAATCGTGGCTGAATCCAATCCCAAACTTCCTGGCCACTCCGAAAACTAAACTCGAAGATCCGAATGTCCCTACTAAGTCCCAGCCAAGTTGGGCAATGGAGTTCTCGAGTGTTTGCCGCAGCCGATGCGTAACTTTCTTCCGGCTCGCTTTCTATACGCTGAAGTTTCGTTTGTAGTCCGAGACTACAAATCTCTTCAGCGATCTGCTCATAGGAACGTTCATCATCTGCTTCAGTCACAACTATCCCGTATTCTGGAAGGATGATGGGATACTCCTTACTGACATCTCTGAGAAAGAAGCAGAATGGATTGATGGCTGTGCGAACAGTAACTAAGGTTGCCTCTGATCCCAAACTGCAACCAGACTCACCAACAGTAAGCTCCAGCCTGCAAGATCCATGGGATGTGAAAGCGAATTCTTCGCCTACGACTTCACCTTTACCCTTCTTAATGAGCGCCTCCTCCAGTCTACCATTAACTACTTCTATTCGGCCTATCGGTTTGCTATCCTTCCATTCTATAGCAATTCTCCTGCCCATGATAGGCATCCCCCCATGCTCTAACATAGGATCTCTCCAGTTGATGCTTAAATTCAAAATGCATGCAACCTAGCCACCAGCGTTCGACGAAGACTTTAAAATGTTTCCCTGCCTTGTGGATTAATATAAAAATCATACAACCTATGATCTTCCCTATCTAGACTGAAGGACTGCTCTTATATGAAACGTCCTCAGCGAAGAATTTGAAAACTACGAATACTCTAAAGAGATCTTGCTTACGATGCCTTCTAGCCCGAACTTGTTCACAGGCTTAGCTTGGAGCGTATTAATACCCTTGCGGAGGTTCCAAAGGAAACAAGAAGGCATTTCCACCCATTCTTCTTCATCGACCTTCACTAAGAACTTGTCAAAGTTCGGGGTGACTGTATCGATTTGTATCTTAAGCTTTCCTGGCTCTGCATACTGAAGGTGCAATTCTGCTTGGTTTAAAGTCCATTCGAAGTCCGCATCCCTTGAAGAATATTTTGTGAACCAAGGGAAGGGTTTACTCGGGACTCCTTCCGCCCTTTCCCACCTTGAGACCTTTTCACTCTCGTACATAAGCCATCCATCATAGTTCCAAGGCAAAAGCCCCTCGCCATCCGCCTCGCAGGGTTCAAGGGAGCTTAAATGATCGTTCCTCATATCCATGATACCATATCCATTCCACATCATATCAAGCCTTTCCTGCGCGGTCCAGGCTGGGCGATCGGAAACAAGCTTGATTCCTTCATAGTTCTTGTCCAAGGCAGCTTTATAGGCTTCAAGGCCGCTCATAGGAATACCGTTCCTTTCGAAATGGTAGGTGCATTTTCGTCTGTCATCAGGATCCCCAGACATGTCTATGAGGATCCATTTCTTGTACTCGTTGGACCAGACCTCAGCTGTCGCATGGACGGCGAGCATTCTACGGGCTTGCAACCCTACGGCTAAGCAACACTGGACGAAGGCCGCACTATAATGGGTGCACATGCCTAGGGCTAGCTTCCTCCTGTCCAATTCCAGTATAAGAAGCCCATCAGGAGGGGGATTATAGTCTATATAACCGAATCTTCCACCCCAGTTGATGGCTGACTTCCAACCATCTTCCCATTGACTCCTTACCCAATCTGCAAGTCTCAGGAACTTCTCAAACTCTGTCTTAGCCCCTTTCACCACCCAGTCTAGCTGGTATCGTTCTCTAAGAATTTTCAGCCTTGGCTCATCATAAGGCTGGTAGGCGAAGGAATAGGAGCTTCGAACGATCTTCTCGTTTCTGAACTCTCTTATCTTTATTCTTTCCTCATCGAGGCTTTCTTCCACGGAAAGCTCAGCCGAAAGAGTGAGGCTGTAGAGCTCGGGTGTAGCCCTCGGATCGCCTGTGGTCAGGGCAACCCTCCACTGTAGATAATGGTAGGAGGGGTCTCTGAAATGGGGGCTTTTCGTCAAAGCTTCGGGAGGCATCCAATGCGTCCATGTTTTTGGCGAGTAGGAGGGCGTAGAACCGATCCTCGCCTCAACCTCGATTGCTGTCCCTTCAGGTTCAATACCCTCGTAGTTTATCCACAGACTTTCTAGGCAAACCTTGGGCACTATGGGACCTGACGTTGCTAGGGAGGCTACATCGATGAAGGGAGAGGTAACGTATCCCTTGGATGGATACCCTTCGAGCTTAAGCCTTATCAAGTATTCTCCATCGCAGGAGTTGTTTATTCCAATGTTATCGTAGTTCCAAGTTTTGCCGCCATCGACGCTCTTCGCGCTTCTATTCGGCTGTCTTGAATTTTCGATCCAGAACGTGTAGCCAAGACTTCCCTCGGAGTGGAAGACGAACTCGTTCAGACCCCTCCTTAAATATTCGATTGGAAAAGGAATCTCCGTCCACTGCGTATCATAATTGAACCATTCTCTCCTAAACCTGTAGGTCGCGGCTTCTCGTCCGTTAACCTCTAAAATGAGTGGCTCCTCTTCCCTAGCGCTTACGAAGGGAATAACCTCTGCAGAGAAGACATTCGGGTTTTCTATTAAGAACTCTTTCTTAATCCAAACCTCTCCTTGGACTTGCTCCTTGGTTTTTCTACCGATTCTACCGATTTCATCGGCAAGAAGGATTCGTCTCCTCAATTTCAAGGTTCCAGAATTCGTTAGATCAATTTTATAGTCCCTGAGGGCTTCATCAAAGTCCGCGCATCCTTTCCAGGTTCTTGAGACCATAATCCTTTTCAATCGCATCAACTCCATCGAATCATAATTTCCAGATTCTAGAGATTGGACAGGGTTACTACCAAGGAGTCTCGTAGCGGAACTCGGCCGGCTCTATCTTGCAGGGATAGGTTGGGCCTGGCTCCGCCAGGGCGATCATATACCTTTTCTCTCCAGGGACATATACACCGCTAAAGAGAGTTACTAAGCGGTAGAAAGAAGGCATTCTGTCCAAGTGCTTGCAGACAGGCGATGGAAACGTATGGTCCCTAAGGATCTTCCACATGGAATCGACTGTAAGTTCGGGTTTCTCGTCCTCGGTCAGCCTTCTGAGGTTAAGCCACCTTTGGTAATGAAATTTGTATTGCTCTGACGAATTGTCTAGGAGGCTTCTCGTTTCGGGATGGACAGCTACCCCGTCGGTTGTGAAGATCGTATCGCCCTTTGGTCTGAGAATGCCTATATGCCTCCAAGACTTCTCGACTACGGCCGCGTTTCCTTTGGCGTCAACAAGGGCTATGTTAGAACAACGACGCGTGAACATACTATATCGCTTAAATATCTCCAACGCCTCTTCCACGGTCGCACAGTACCGCATCACAAGATCCCCTACATCTACGGGAAAAAGTTCGTCGGGTTCTCCCTCCTCCGGATAATCGATACTGCTTCCCCACATGATGAGTCCCTTCTCATTCCCGATGGGACCAGTACTGTAACCTAGGGATGGAGGTCTCAGGACGATCGTCGGGAAACAATCTTCGTAGCTCATCTTTGGTATCCAGTCAATCGAATCGTCTGTATTCCGCCCTATGATAGGGCCAATGTCCGTCTTCCTAAAGATGACGGTCGTACAGCCTGGAGCCACGCAACCCAGCCACTTTGCATGACCTTTCAGGAGCTGATAGACGTCATACCAGAAACGATAAAAAACTATGTCTTGAAAGGATAGATCTGCGCCCTCGGCCATACCCCTCATCTCATCTTGGATATACTCTTTCATACCCTTTAGCTCAGGGTATTTGTTTAGGTCGGGGACAGCATTGATCCTCTTCTCGTAGGCATGCTGAGCATGCCTATAAAGATCCTCTTGGGTCCATTTATCTAGCGTCCGAATTGCCTCTAGCGGTAGTTTCCACATCTCCCTGGCAAACCTCCTCCAGTTTTCGATCTTTCCATAGAGATCAAGGAAGCTTACAATAGACTCACGGCTAGATTTTCCATAGGTGAGGCCATTCTCATACCCTGACTCAGAAAGTCTTATGATCTTGATCTTCTTAGTAAGTGTGAACTCAAGTCTCACGTATTCGTTTTCTTGCATAATTTTTCACCTTTCTTCAGGGTATTTTTCTTGGCAGGATTTTAAGCCTTTCTATGACTTTTGATCACGATTATCGATTATGTAGAAGAATTCATTCACTTCATGGATATTAATATCGCATAATCAGAGAGTAAGAACTTTTAGATACATACTGGATCATCATCGCCTCACCATACCTGTTTGGGGACTTCTTTAGAGTTATAGTTAGCCTTCTTAAGGCTTAAAACTCTCAACAACATACATAAGTGGGCACATAGAGGCAAACCGATATGAATAATATGCGTGCTTTTGTTGTGAAAGCCTCTGATGATGGATTTTTCAGAGTCGAGGAGGCCGTTCGCTCAATCGGAGGAAAAGATGCACGGGTGAGGGTGAGCCTTTTCAAAGGCATTAATTTTCCCCTAACCTATCCCATCCCTTCCAGAATCGATAGAACTGTTCAGGGATATGTAGGTTTAGGAGAATACAATATCGTTTCTCTGCTGGATGTAGATCCGGGCGTCTTCAGTCCTAAGGAATCTTTAAACTTGGTCGCCTATGTCGAGAACGGCGGCGGCCTTCTAGTTACAGGCGGTCGCCACGCCTTAGGTAACGCAATAGGCTCTTACGAGGCCCTGAAAACCATCTTTCCAGTTTTTTTGGAAAAGAAGGAAGATGAGGTTAAGGTTGATGCCTTTGTTGAGATTTCCAAGGAGCATCCCATCGCTTATGGTATTCCCCAAGACAGAATTGGAAGGGTGATGGTCGTTCAGCCAGTGATACCTAAGCCTGATGCCGTAGTTGTCCTTAAGGCATCTGGTTATCCCCTCCTCACAGTCTGGGATCACGGCAAAGGAAGGGTAGCCGTTCTGTCGACTTACCCCCTCTTCCCCCGCAAGGGAAGGATGCTCATGGAAAAGGAGCTTTTCTTCGCAACGGACTTCTACGATGACCTATTGAGGCAGCTTCTCATGTGGCTATCGCGGCGAGAAGATAATCTCCTAATTAAGGAATTCACATGCTCCCCAAGTAGGATCTTCCTAGGGGATAGAATTGTCGCCGATGCTGTACTTTCCAGCGAAAAGCCTTCGAAACTTCGGGTTAGGTTCTCCGTTGAGAAGGAAGGCAAACTCTTGGCAAAGGAAGAACGAAGCATCGCGATCGAAGGTACTGCTAAGCAACACTTTTCCTATGCCACAGAAGCTCTGCCAAACCTTTCTGGCTTTTTGGAAGCGAAGCTCGAGGTTCTGGAAGATGATGGGAAGACTTTAAACCATAGGGACTGGACTATCGAAGCGACGAATAGGACGAGGCTTAGTCTCGATATTGTTTCAAGGAAAGCTGTTGTGGCGCCGGGTTCCTCGCTGCAGTTGAGTCTACAAGCAGTTTCGGATGAGGAGGTCCTGCCCGAGGAGCTTGAAGCGAGGGTGAAGATCATAGATTTCAGAGGTAAGATCGTGCATGAATTCCCTTCCACAAAGATCTTTCTGAAAGATGGCACCTATGAAAGGGCATCCCTTAGCTACGACGTGCCGAACCTAGCCAAGGGAAGGTATGAGCTTATCTACGAGCTTATTTCCCATGAAAGATTGGTAGATAATGGTCGGAAGCCTTTTCTGATAGTCGATCCTTTGGATTATGAGGACTTCTATCCCATCATCGGAGAAGCCTGGGCCTTCTTCGATAAGGGAATGATCGAAGAATGGATTGAGGATACAATCGCCCATGGCTTCAATACGGTTGCCTTCGGAGGCGATGCGATAGGGGATTATGATTGGGAGAAGGAGTATGATTGGGATAGGCTCCAGAACTTCGCAGAAGCTTACGCCCAAGAAAGGGGTTTGGCGGTAGCCATCAACTACAGCCTCCTCATCGACTGCCATAGAGATAGGCCACCCGCGGTCTGCCTAAACAACCCGGGCTTTGAAAAGGCGGAGAAGGATTTACTTCTCCGACAATTGAATGTGGCAGCGAAAATCCCGAGGCTTTACGCCGTTGAGACAGTGGATGAGCCCCTCGTTTCGCCTAATTCCGTATGCTACTGCCAATATTGCAAGGAGGAATTCCGGAGGAAGTATGGTTTAGAGATGCCGATTATGAGTAGGATAAGGGATTACGATGTCGAGACCCGCCTGAAGCTGTACGAGTGGCTCAGCTACTACTGGGCAAAGGGCTTCAGGACGATGTACGAGCTGAAGCGTCAAGCAGGCTTTAAGTTCAATCTTGCCCATACTTTCTGCCAACTCTCCTTCGGATCCTTTTGCCCAGAATATTACTATAGAGATAGCTTCTCTTGGGCACCCTACTGCGATATACTAGACTTCGATGTATACCCGTATATGTATCCCATGTGGAGGGGTTCTGAAAGACTTAGATTCCATGCGCTTCATTATCATCTGAGCGGCCACAGAGTCCTCACAAGATTCTATGGTAAGCCCCTTGGCTTCTTCGTAGAGACGACGGAGCGTAACTATCCCATGTACATTCCACCTGTAAAGGCAAGCAGTGAAGTTGCCTATACGGCGATCGCCCACGGTGCCAATTACTTAAAGACTTTCATAAACGTCCCGTTCACAGGTCCGCCTTCCAACAATGGTCCGAGCAAGGCGAGATGGGATCAGTTTGGTGAGGAATTGAGGAAGATAAATATGATCAGCCCCCTGTTTACAAAGACAGAGAAGGCTAGAGCACGCTTCGCTATGCTTTTCGCCTTCTCAGACTGGCTACTTAACCATTATCATATGCCCGGAATTGAACGCGGCTGGCCAAAGCATATGGAGGACAGGCCCCTGAACAGGGTTTTTCCTTTCGAGTACACGCCTTGGAATGTCTATGAAGCATGCTTCAGAGCCTTCGGAGAGCTGGAGGTCCTTCATGAGAAGCTCGTCGATGAGGGCGAGCTGAGGAATTACAAAGCCTTAGTCCTCCCCCGCATGAAATTTATACCTGACTCAGTGGCCGAAGCCATTAAGAGATTCGTCCTTGAGGGTGGTATCCTCATCTTCGATTCAATACCGCCTTTCAATGAGAAGGGAGAGGAGAGGGCATCCCTTACTGAGCTCGTAGGAGGTGAAGTTGTCGAGCTGAAGGAGGGCTTAGAGATTAGGAAGGGGATTTATGGGAAGGGTAGGACCCTCTTCTTCAACTTCGATTTTGACGATGTCTACAGCTCCGCTGTCGAGAGAGGAGACGAGGACCTTATGCGACACCTTGAGAGAACTATCAGGGACTTCCTGTTCAGGGAAGGGATGAGGCCGAATGTTTACTCCACGAACCCTGAGGTCGAGGCTGGCCTCTGGGAAGGTCGAAATACTCTAATCCTCGTTCTTGTCAACCACAGTAACAAAAGGGAGAGGCCAAGTCTTACAATTTATAAGCCTGCATTCTTGCCAAACTACGCTTACGATATTGCCAACCTTGAGGAGATATCCTTCAGAGTAGAGGATGGCGACATTAAGCTAGAATTAAATCTAGAGGAAAGGGAGGGAAGGATCATTGCTTTCTACCCAGAAAGGGTTTTTGGAAACAGAATAGAGCTGGAAACGATGCAGGTAAAAAGGGGCGAAGATTTATGCTACAGGGTCATTGTTGAAGGCCAGGACCGCAGCCCCGCAAAAGGACACCATGTTATAGAGGTGACCGTATCGGATCCGGAGGGAAGGTTCCTAGCACGCTATGGAGGGTTGCATTCCACAACGGACGGAGTATATGAGAAGCGAATACCATTGGCTATAAATGAGCTCGAAGGCATCTGGACCATAACGGCCTACGAGAGGTATACGAGGCGAAGGAGTAGAGCTCAATTTCGCGTCGTCTAGCCTTGCCTAAAGGCATCTTTCTTATGGAACATGAAATAAAAATGGTAAGTAAAAAATGAAAGCTTTCCATATCCATTGAGGAAAAAAGCAGCCGAGTTTATCCTTTTTCTTAAATCCCATTTCCGTCTGATAGGATGAACCCTATGGTACATCCCTGAGGGCTTCAAGCAACTCCCTTAATACTTCAGCTGGCGGCGGATGCGTACTCCCCGGTCTAAGCCAACCGTCGCCTATAATTCCTTTTCCTTTCAGACTTTCAACAAGCTTCCATCGAGCTTCGACGGCCTCGAGAGCCTCTTTTAGGTAGTCCTTCAGCCTTTCTGAGTGGGGTATGAGCATCTCCTTCCTGCGAACGATGCCCTTGGCCATCTCTAGCCAAAGCTCAGGATAACTAGGACCAGGTTGAAAATACACGAAGGGATCGATATAGAATTCTGGAAGACCAAGGTCCTCGAGCTTCTTCAGAGCCCTTATGGCCCTCATAGTAGCTTCGTTGTAATCGAGTCCAAGCCTTAAGAAGTCAAGCCTTTCCTTGACACGATCATCTTCCGCCAATCGATAGGCTTCCTCAAGGTCTCGTCTGCAATCCTCTAGAAGACCGGGCTTGTAGAAGGCGAGAAGTTGATGGTAGAGGTGCCGCGGCCCTAGTAGCCTTTCTGAGTCTATGAAGCCCTCCCTCTCCGTGGCTATCCTCCACGCCTCTGAAAGTCTATTGAAGAACTTCTCCACAGCCTTACCAGCCTTTCCGAAAGCCTTCGAATAGAAGTCCTGTAGGATCTCATCCAAATCGAGGCTTGAGTCCCAAAGTAACTTAGCGGCCACATAGTAGTTCAGTCCGTTTATCGCCCAATCGTCCACCCATTGAGTGAAATACATCCTCACACCCTCCTTACGCAGACGCTTTATAGAGGCGTCTATAAGGGGTACGATGAGGCGTAGCATCTCAGGCCAAGCGGCATTTATATAGTATTCATAGATCATGATTCGACTCGGGTCGTTATTAGCCGCCTTTATCCATCTTTCCAACCGCTCAAAGTCCAACTCGCGCCTTGCGGCATTCCAATGTCCGATGCAGGTCATCGTGTACCAGACCACAACATTCTTATGAAGACGAAGCCTCCTTGGAGGCTCCACATAGTACCAATAAGCCAGCACTATGATGAGTTTGCCAGGATGAGTCTTCTCCAACTCTTCGGCGATCTGATTGGCAAAGGTGAAGACCCTATTCGTCATAGAGGGTCCGCTCAACGGATCAGCAACGGGAAGGGGAGGGCGGTTTGGCGTGTAAGTCTCTCCTGTATCGAGCGCTTGGCAGTTAGGGCACTCACAAAAACCAGGGGCATCCTCGGGGCTCCAGTAGACCCCTGAGAGCTCTGGGTTCTCCTCAAGATACTTGCGAATCCGCTCTACGATAATCTTAAGAACTTCAGGGTTGCTTGTGCAAAGCTGAGGGTTCGGGGAGCTCGTGTCCCTTTTTCCTCCCCTCAGGGCGAAGTATTCTGGGTGCGTGTCTGCAAACTCCTTCTTCCAATCTAATTCCCAGTCTCTTCCGAACTTTACACTTCCGCCAAGCTTGTTCGCTTTTGCCCATAGTTGCATGGCTGGGTCCTTAGGCCATGATCCATAAGGCGAGGGACCAGTTCCTATATCCCGCACAACGAAACTGGGTTCGTGATACTCATCGATCTCAGGAATGAAGATTGAACTAGTCTTAGGAACGATTTCCCAAAGCTCTCCTGGGAAGAACCACCTGATACCAAGATATTTTTCTAGAAAATGGAAGACGGAGAACTGCGTACCATCATCGTCCTTTCCTAGTAAGATAAGATTCTCACCGACGGTCTTGATTATGAAGCCTTCCTGCGCTATTTTTTCGAGGCTTATCTCCAACTTCGATACGCATTCAGTATAACCTATATGTATGAGATTTCCTTTGAGATCATCTCTATAAGTTCGTATGGGAAGCCTCACTCCTGTAGATTTTTCAATATACATTTGTAACCTTTCTGCAGCGAGTCTATCGGCCTCTCTGGGTTGAGAGGAAATGACGATGATAGCATTGGCAGAGCCATCCTTTACGAGAAACATGGAATAACCCATTTATATTTAAATCCTTTAAGAGTTTTTAAACTTTTAGAAATAAATACCACAGGCTCTATCAAAAGGAGCATAGGCTTTTTCACTTAAAGTATCTTTCCAAGAAATTGTAATCACTAAACTAGTTCTAAAGTGTCTTTATAACATTCTTTCCTTCTTTCTTATCATAGTTTTCAAAAATGGAAAAAATAAATGCTAGGAAGGTTAAAAATGTTTATTAAAAGTAAGAGATCCTTAAGCGACCTAAAAGAAAGGCTTATCCTCAAATTTCCCCGCATACGCAGAAAGCCTCATGGCAAAGGTCGTAGAGGGCATCCATTCCATACCCTGTCTTGGCGGATACGGGAAGGATGAAGGACGAAGCCTTCCAGACCTTTCCATGGATTCCCCAAAGGCCCAAAGCCAAGTCCGTCATGGCTCCAAGCTTTTCCTTGATAATGGCCCCTTCCATAGCCCTGGAATCTGAGATGAGGGCTTCGATTCTCTTTATGGCAAACTCTGAAAGCGTATCCGCCTTGTTCAGGACGCTTATGGTTGGGACGCCAAGCCTGAGTTGGGTCGCCACCATGAGGGTTGAGGCTACGACGAGATCCGTTGCCCTCCGAGCTAAGGAGGCATCCAGAACGTACACGACGACGGGTCTCCCGATACTTCCGAGGGCCTCCACGATCCTAGGAGCGGCTTCCCTGAAGACGAACATCTCCATCTGACCGGGCGTATCCAAGAGAATATGCTCCGCTTGGAGGCTAGACAGGGCTTCTAGAATCTCTTCTAAACGCTTCTCCATGAGTTCTGCAGCCCTTATCATGGCTCCGTTGGGACCAAGCCCTTCGGATTCCATTATCTCAGCAACCGTGAAGAGGTCTCGAATGTCGAAGTCGGGCTTAAAGGGAATGTATGTGCAACCTGGGTCAAGGTTTACGCAACTAACCGTAGCATCCATGGTCCCTTTTATCCATTCAGCGAAGGAAGCTGTAAGGCTAGACTTTCCAGATCCAGCCATTCCAACAAAGAGCACGTACAATTAGGCATTCCCCTTAAGACGATTGGGAACATTCCACGGCTTAAAGCCCGGCATCTCTAGGAGAGGGAGAACCTCCCCCCTAAATGTTTTGACTAAAAAGAAAAAGAAGGGAATGTTATACGGGAAACCTAAGGCTAGAGTTCAACTTCATCTCAAACGACGAAGCCATGTATGACGCCATAATATTCACCCTTGGAACGACAAACGGCAAATTCATATGCACAAGCACGCCCTGGACGACTGACAGCATTTTCTGGCGAATCTTCAACGACCCAGCCTACGCGGATTTCGCCAAAAGCCACATAACGTATGAGCAGGCTTTGGAGCCAAACGGCCCGTTAGAACGGGAAATCCTCGAGAAGATTAAACGGCAGCTTGAAGGAGACCCCTGGCGTTGGCGCCGTGAAATGCTGGCGGAATGGGCTGAAGATGAAAGCGTATGGCTTCTCCAAGCCCTCATAACAAGCTGCATAGACCACGAGCTCGAATACTACGCCTTTGAGGATATGGCTAGAGGCGAGTTTTACGGCGGACTTGACCTTGGAAAAATGCAGGACTACAGCGTCCTAACCATAGTGGCCAGGGAAGACGACACTTTCAAAGTTGTCCACGTTAACCGTTTCCCGCTTAAAACGCCATACGCGGCTGTTATCGGCTAGACGTTATGCTACAGATGGAACCGCATAAACAAGGTTCTGGTTGACATAAGCGGGGTGGACGACTACGTTGTCAAAGACATGAGGAACGCTGGAATCCGAGAGGCTGAAGGCGTCAAGTTTACGGTTGAGTCGAAGATGGAGATGGCCCAGTGGCTTAAACAGTGCATGGTTGAAAAGAGGCTGCGGATTCCATACGGCCTAAAGCCTTCAGCCTCGCGTGTAGTGGCTCATTAACTTAGCATTTTTCTATACGGATATATATTCATTATAAGAGAGAAACAATCGATTAGGATTGACCCAAGAATTAACGGTGTTCACTCTTTTGCTGAAGCCCTTAAGGCTTACAAGAGGTTTCATAAAAACCCAAATGATGTTTTGCCCTTAAAGATTCAATTTGAGTGAGTGTAAAAAAAGTCTTTCAGGGAAATTATTTTGGGAAATCTTTGAACAAAGCGCTTAGTTTATTTATTGAGTCCTCTGCCAATTTCTGTAGCTGTTCAAATTTGCAGGTTAGCGGGTGATATTTTGTGAATAAAGTTGCTTCATTATGAGCTTAACGGCTCTAGTTTGGGCTTTGCTATACTGTTTATTAAGCATCGAACTGCTTGAACTTTCTAGGGCCCAATTTAATAGTTTCCCCAAGTCCACGTTTCTTGAAAGATCCAACTTTTCAAACTTTTTTATTTCATTCTGATATTCTGCAAGCTGTACTTCAAGTGACCTCTCTAAAAATGGAAGAAGAGTTTTATGAATCCCCTTTATTCTCAAGTTGCTTGTAATCATCACATACTTGGCTATTTTGCTTAAATTTTTCATTACATAATGACCAGCTATTTTTTCAACAATTCATTAAGGTCATCTTCGTTTTCAGCTATCCCCACAAAGAGAAGGACAGTCTTTAACGCCTTTTCTATAGATTGTTAAAAATGAAAAATCGCAGGAGCGTATAGACCATTGTGATAAAGAATACGTGATGCGTCCAAATCAACTTTCGCTGTTTCTAAGAAAGTTATAGCAAGAATTTTTGAGTCAATCATCTCACTCATCGACGTGAAATCCATCGTATAAAAATTCTGATAAATGCACCGCACGTTTAACCGAA